>CAOJDZ010000012.1 GCA_948433815.1 uncultured Clostridia bacterium | reverse complement strand
CTTATGAATTAGGTGCTATATATGATAGAAAAGTTAAAGAACCTAAGCCAGAATTTAAGACTTTAAAAGATAATTTTGAAAGTGATGTTACATTAAGTGTAGATACTCCTAATTGTTCATTATTTTTGCTTGGTCGCGCAATGGATGTAACTATTAAAGAAAGTCCAGCATTTATTAAAAACAGATTAATGGCTTCTGGAATTAGAACTATTAATAATGTT
Organism: uncultured Clostridia bacterium; assembly: GCA_948433815.1. Lineage (GTDB taxonomy): Bacteria > Bacillota_I > Bacilli_A > RF39 > UBA660 > MGBC139354. The sequence goes on along the minus strand of CAOJDZ010000012.1, from coordinate 9,384 downwards.
GTAGATATATCTAATTATGTCATGTTAGAAACTGGACAACCACTTCATTTTTATGACGCTGATAAGGTAGGGAATTTTATAGGTGTTAGAATGGCTAAAAGTGGAGAAAATCTTAAAACTTTAGATAATCAAGACCGCGCTTTAACTGAGTTAGATATAGTTATATATAATAAAAGTGAGGCTTTAGGACTTGCTGGAGTAATGGGTGGATTTGATACTGAGATTAGTGAAACAACTAAAAATATATTAATTGAATCAGCAATATTTGATGCAGCATCTGTTAGAAAAACTGCTAAAAGAATTTTAAGAAGCGAAGCATCTAGTCGTTTTGAAAAAGGATTAGATAAAGCACGTACATACTTAGCAATGTTAAGAAGTAAAGAACTATTAGAAAAATATGCTGATGCTAAAATAAGTGAATTCACTCATGAATATAATCCTAATAAATTAGACGAAAAACATGTTTTAGTTAGTTTAGAAAAAATAAATTCAGTTCTAGGTATGGAATTAAATATAAATGACGTTAAGGAAGTATTTAGAAAACTAGGGTTCTCTAGTGAAGAAAAAGATGGAGTATTTAATGTAAATGTTCCAAGTAGAAGATTAGATATAAATATTAAAGAAGATTTAATAGAAGAAGTAGGAAGAATTTATGGAGTAGATAATGTACCAGCTAAACTTCCAGTTGCGGCTTTAACGCCAGGCCATATAGACAAATATAATAGAGATATAAAGGTGAGACTTAGTAGTTTAGGATTAAATGAAGTAATTACATATTCTTTAATAAATAGTAAAGATGTAAATAAATTTGTTAAAGATGAAGTAAATAATATTAAAGTATTAGAACCTATGACAGAAGAAAAATCTGTTTTAAGATATAGTTTAGTTTCATCTTTAATAGAAGTGTATCAATATAATAAAGCACGTAATAATAAAGATATAAGTATTTTTGAAATAGGTAAAAGTTATTTTAAAAAGGGTGAAGAGTATATTGAAGAAGAAAAACTTGCTATTTTAATGAGTGGGGAATATATAAGAGGAATAAATACTAAAATTAATATAGACTTTTATTATTTAAAAGGTATTATAGAAAATACTCTAGATTATTTAGGGTACGCTAATAGATATGATTTTACTGTACAAGATAAAATAAAAGAATTACATCCATATCAAAGTGCAGATATAATAGTAAGTGGTAAATGTGTTGGATTTATAGGTAAAGTTAATCCTAGTATTTTAAAAGATGATTTATATGTTGCTGAAATAAATTTAACACTATTAAGAGAATTTAAAACTGGAAAGATGAAGTATAGAGAAGTTAGTAAATTTCCAGGAGTAAAAAAAGATTTATCATTTGTTTTTGATAAGAATATTACGTCTAAAGATATTATTAATGATATTAAGAAAAATAGTAATAAGTCTTTAGTAAATGTAGAAGTTTATGATGAATATATGATGGATAATGAAAAAAGTTTAACATTTACTTTGACTTTCCAAGATGAGAGTAGAACTTTGACTGAAGAAGAAGTAATGGAAGTATTTAATAAAGTAATTGACGTTATTACAAATAAATATAATGCAAAACTTAAGACTATGTAGTATAATATAATGTAAGAAAGGATTGATAATAAATGGTTATTGGAATTATTGTAGCAGTTCTTGTTTTATTAGTTCTTTATGTAGTTGGTACTTATAATGGACTTGTTAAATTAAGAAATAGAGTAAAAGATCAATGGGCTCAAATAGAAGTTCAATTAAAGAGAAGATTTGATTTAATTCCTAATATAGTTGAGACTGTAAAAGGATATGCAAAACATGAAAGCGAAACTTTAAAAGGTGTAATTGAAGCAAGAAATAAATTTACTGTAGCTAGTACTCCTGAACAAGAGATGGAGGCTAATAATCAATTAACTGGTGCTATTAGACAGTTATTTGCACTTAGTGAAAGTTATCCTGATTTAAAGGCTGATTCTAATTTTTTAAAACTTCAAGAGACTTTGGAGGATACTGAAAATAAGATTTCTACAACTCGTCAATTTTATAATGATACAGTGTTATCTTTAAATAATAAAGTTGAAATGTTTCCTTCAAATATAATAGCTAATATGTTTGGATTTAAAAAAGAGGCCTTTTTTGAGGCTCCTGCAGAAGCTAAAGAAGCACCAAAGGTAGAGTTTTAGGCTTACGGTTGTAAGCCTTTTTTTAGGTAGGTGAAGATTGTATGAAAAAAATATTTATTGCTGTTACGTTTTTAGTGCTATTATTGCCTTTAGGGTTAAATGCTGTTAGTACTAGTTCAGTCGATTATAAAATATATGATTATATAGTTGATTCTAAAATAGATGTTTCAGGAAATTTAACGGTTAAAGAAGTAATAGGTGTTGAAGGAACTTTTAATGGTTATATTAGAGATTTAGTTTATAAGAATAGTGGTCTTAATACGTTTACTGGTAAAGATGAAGATTTTCGTGGAAGTTCTATATATAATGCAGGTAGTGTTGAAATTAAAAAAGTTGGTACTGTTAGTTATAGTGGAGACTTAGATTTTGACGTGTTTGATAAGGAAATAAACGAGTCAAATATTTGTAGTAATAGTAAAGGGTGCTATATTAAATCTAATATAACAGATGGTATTAGTTTAAAGATGTTTAATGAAACTACAAATGATATTACATATTTTTATATAGAGTATTTAATTTCAAATGTAGTTGTATTACATGAGGATGTATCTGAACTTTATTATAATTTTATAGGTGATAAGTTTGATGATGATATTAGAAGGTATCAGTTAAGAGTAGCGCTTCCTACTGAGAGTAAAGAATTAGTAAGAGTGTGGGCTCATGGGCCGCTTAACGGGAATGTAGCAAGTTTAAGTAAGGGTGAAGGAACAAATAAAACATATTATGGTGGATATTTAGAAATAGAAGATTTACCTTCAAATACACCAGTAGATATGAGAATGACTTTTTCAAAAGATTTAATTTTAATAGATCATCCTTATTTGAAAAAATCTAATGTTAATGCTTTAGAAAAGATATTATTAGTAGAAGAAGAAAGAGCAGAGGAAGCAAATAAAATTAGAAAGGCTGCTAAAATAAAGGTGGCGATTACTTATATTGGTACTGGTATATATTTATTTGGTATTTTAATTCTAACAATATTTGTTTATATAAAATATGATAAAGAAAGAAAAGCAAGGTTTCAAGGTGAATATTATAGAGAATTTATAGAAGATTATGATGTAACTGTAATAGAGTATTTATTTGACAAACGTGTGACTGAAAAAGGTTTTTCTACTAGTATTTTAAATATGATATATAAAAAGAATATAAAATTTGAAAAAATAAATGAAAAAGATTATAAGTTTATAAAGGTTAGTGAAGATAAATTAACTGAAAGTGAAAAGATAATAATGAATATTATTTTTGATGGAGCTGGAGATGGTAAAGAGACTTCTTTAGGTCAAATAAAAAAGTTTGCTAAGAATTTAGTTAATGATAAGAGTCCATTTTTAAATAGTTTTACTAATTGGAAAAATAAAGTTATGAGTGAAAGCGTTAAAGAGAATTTTTATGAAAATTTAATCAAAGTAAAATCATGTATAGGACTTTATACTATTATAGGGTTTGTGCTAATTTTCTTTCATTTATCTTTTGGTATTTTTGGAATTTTAACTTTAGTTTTAATTTTATCTACTATTATTTTCTTACTTTATATAATACTTTTTACTAAAAAGACAGAAAGAGGAATAGAACATTATACTAAGTGGAAAGCATTTAAAAAGTTTTTATTAGATTTTGGTAGATTTGATGAAAAGGAACTTCCTGAGATTGCTTTATGGGAAAGATATTTAGTTTATGCATCTATTTTTGGTATTGCAGATAAGGTACAAAAAACTATGAAAGTTAAGTTTAATGAGTTAGGGTATAATACTTCTGGTGATAGAGATATTTTCTTTGATTATATGCTTTGGGCACATTTAAATAGTCAAATTAATAATACTGTTCATAGTTCAATTAGTACAGCACAGATGAGTGTAGCAGAAGTTGCTAGTACAAAATATTCTAGCGGAGGCGGTTTTGGTGGAGGATTCTCTGGTGGAGGCGGCTTCGGCGGTGGCGGAGGTGGCGGTCGTGGATTCTAATGTAGTAGTAATAGATAAAGTTGCTTCTTTTAGTAAAGAGATTTCTTATATAAAAAATGAAAGAATTAAAGAGAGTGCTAATGTACTTGTGGGCCTCATTCCTGATTATTTTTTCCACGAAGCTGCTAGTTCAACCGGAAAATATCATCCCTCATTTAGTTTAGGAGAAGGCGGGCTTTTAAGACATACAAAAGCTGCTGTTAGAATAGCAAGAGAACTTTTAATTAATAAAGTTATAGGTTCACATTATACAAGCGATGAAAAGGATTTAATATATTTAGCGATTATAATGCATGACAGTATAAAAAGAGGAGATGGGACTATTATGTATGCTTTTGAACATCCTTTACTTGCATCTAACTTTATAAAAGAACATAAGGGTAGTATTAAACTTACAGAAGAAGAAATGGATTTAGTTTGTTCAATGATAGAAACACATATGGGAGAATGGACGACAGATTATTATGGTAATAAAGTATTAGAAGAACCTACAACAAAGTACCAAAAAATTGTTCATATGTGTGACTATTTAGCTTCAAAGAAATTCTTGGATATTAAGTTTAATGATAAAAATGATATAGTATTTTAATATAAATTTATTAATGCATAAGAAACTAAAAGAGAAAAAATTAACTTTTAGTTTTTTTGTGTATTTATATTTAATATTGAATGAATATTTATAAGTAAAGTATTATCCATTTTAAAATTATAAAAGAAAATAGATAATTAAATAAAGTTTGCATTTTCCCTTCATATATCATAAAATATAAATAGAGGTAAAACTTAAGAGGAGTTGATATATGTGAGGGGAATGTTAAAGAATTTAACAAGAAAACAAATTATAGTAATTATGTCTAGTTTAATAGTAATAACTGGAGTAATAGTAACATCAGTAATTCTATTAAATAAAGAAACAGAAGAAGAAATAAAGAAATGTTTAGTAGAGTTTGAAACTAATGGAGGAACAAGTGTAGAATCACAAGAAATAGAATGTGGTTCTACTATAAAAGAACCAAGTATAATACCAGAAAAGATTGGTTTTGAATTTATAGGTTGGTATTTAAATGAAATAGAATTTGATTTTAATAAAAAGATAGATGAAAATATAATTTTACAAGCGAAATTTGAAGCTTTACCAGATATAAAAACCGTGACGGTTTCGTTTCAATCTAATGGAGGAACAAATGTAAATAGTATAGAACTCTTAAGCGGAACGTCAATATTTGAGCCATTAAAACCAACACTTAAAAATCATACTTTTTTAGGTTGGTACTTAAATGATGAACTTTTTGATTTTAATACTAAAATTAATGAAAATATAACATTAGTAGCAAAATGGAAAGAAAATAAGAATAATCAGAGTCAAGGAGGAAATACTGGAGGTAATACAAAACCAAATGGAGGGTCTAATGGAAATCAGGAAAACAACCCTTCTCCTATAGTCCCTGATAATCCTAAGCCTTCAGAACCTATTGAAGAGGAAAAACCTATACCTGAGGGACCAAAATATATAAATAAAATAGTTCCTGAAACTAATAATATACTTTTTGGAATAGATGATTTAAAAAAATATGGACAATATTATAATCAAACAGTGTATATAAAAGTAAAAGTATATCCAAATGCTGGGGATGATCATCTTGTTGTAAAATCTTCTAATTTGGATGTTGTTACAATAGATTGGTGTACTCGAGTAGATATATCAAATAAAGATTATGAAGTATATTCGGTAATAATTAATATTAAAGAAATAGGAGAAGCTGATCTAATATTAGGTTCTAATCATGATCCTAATGTAAAAGAAGTTATTCATTTGTCTGTTGTAAGATACACTGTACCTGTTACTGGGTTTAAAATCAGTGATACTGAAATGACTCTTCGTGTAGGAGAAACAGGGTCATTGACAGTTTATATTTATCCAGAAAATACAACACAGAAAGTAAATTTTGGAAGATCGTTAGGTGGAAGATCTATAGAAGCAACTAAAATAGAGCATGAAAAAAGTCATTATAGAATGTATTTTACTGCTAAAGAAGTTGGAACAACTTATGTTGAATTTTATGAATATGCTAGTTGGACAACATATAAAGCAGTAGTAAATGTAATAGAGTAAAATTTATATTTTTAATTTATTTATAAGTATATGTATTTAGAATAAGTTTTGCAGAATAAATAAGGGATTACTAAAATAAATAGTAATTCTTTTATCTTTATTAAGTTATAGTGATTTTTTTAAAGGAGTTTTTTACATGAAATCTTTGATAATATGAAATTTATAATTTAAATAAATTATAATAGTTCATTAATTGTCTTTATATAACTTTTTTGGTACAATGTATTTACTGATGTTTATGAGGGTGATTACTTATGGATAAAGATAAAATTAGAAATTTTTCAATAATAGCACATATAGATCATGGTAAGAGTACTCTTGCTGATAGAATACTTGATATATGTGGAAATGTTACTGATAGAGAGAGACAAGAACAACTACTTGATAATATGGATTTAGAACGTGAAAGAGGTATAACAATTAAGTTAAATGCTGTTGAACTTAAATATAAAGGCTATACTCTTCATTTAATAGATACTCCAGGGCATGTGGATTTCTCTTATGAAGTTAGTAGAAGTCTAGCAGCATGTGAAGGCGCTATTTTAGTGGTGGATGCTACACAGGGAATAGAAGCACAAACACTTGCTAATTTGTATTTAGCTATGGAAAATAATCTTTCTATTATTCCTGTAATTAATAAGATTGATTTACCTAATGCTGACCCTGAAAGGGTTAAAGATGAACTTGTTCAAACTATAGGATTTGATAGAGATGAAATTCTTTGTTGTAGTGGAAAAACTGGAGAAGGCGTGGAAGAACTATTAGATGCGGTTACAGAAAGAATAGAAGCTCCAAAAAGTACAGAAAAAGAATTAAGAGCGCTTATTTTTGATAGTTATTTTGATAGTTATAAAGGAATAGTCGCTTTAGTTAGAATAGTAGATGGTTCAGTTAAATTAAAAGATAAAATCAGAATGGTTGCGACAGGTGCAGTTTATGAAGTTATTTCTTTAGGTAAAACTACACCAAAAGATAGTCCTAGAGATGTGTTATCTGCTGGAGAAGTCGGTTATATAACAGCAAGTATTAAAAGTATTGAAGATGTTAAAGTAGGGGATACTATAGTAAATGAAAAAAGTACTTTAGAAGCACTTCCTGGGTATAAGCCAATGAAACCTATGGTTTATAGTGGACTTTTTCCAATTGATAGTAGTAAATATGAAAGTTTAAAAGAGGCTTTGTTAAAACTTAAACTTAATGATGCGGCTTTAATGTTTGAACCAGAAAAAAGTGATGCTTTAGGATTTGGATTTAGATGTGGTTTTTTAGGACTTTTACATATGGAAATAGTAGAAGAGAGGATTGAAAGAGAGTTTGGAATAGAATTAATCGCGACTAGTCCTAGTGTTATTTATGAAGTTGAACTTACAAATGGAGAATTTGTATATATAGATAGTCCTAATAAAATGCCAGAACAGAGCAAAATTAATGTAGTTAGAGAACCTTTTGTTAAAACAAACATTTTTGTTCCTAATGAGTATGTAGGGCCTGTCATGGAACTGTGTCAAGAAAAAAGAGGAATATACACTAATGTTTTATATATTGATAGTAAGAGAGTTAACGTTATATATGAACTTCCTTTAAGTGAGATAGTATATGATTTCTTTGATAAATTAAAAAGTTTTACTAAAGGTTATGCTTCTTTTGATTATGAATTTATAGGTAATAAAGAGAGTAAACTTGTTAAATTAGATATCCTTTTAAATGGGGATATAGTAGATGCTTTAAGTATTATTGTTCATAAGGATGATGCTTATAGACGTGGAAAAGTAATTGTAGAGAATCTTAAGAAAATTATTCCTAGACAAATGTTTACAGTTCCTATTCAAGCAAGTATCGGTACAAGAGTTATAGCTCGTGAAACTTTATCTGCGATGAAGAAGAATGTGCTTGCTAAATGTTATGGTGGAGATGTTTCTCGTAAGAGAAAATTACTTGAAAAACAAAAAGAAGGAAAAAAACGCATGAAGCAAGTAGGTAGTGTTGAGGTTCCACAAGAAGCATTTTTATCTGTTTTAAGTGTAGATAAGAAAGAGTGATTGTTTTATAATTGTAAATGTGTTATTATGTATTTAATAAAGGAAACTTCATAAAATAAAAAAGGAGCATTTAGCATTGCTAAATGTCTACCAAAATGATTTGATAAACATCGACTTTAGTCGGTGTCTATTTTTTTTATTATCGCCACTATTAAAGCGGTGATTAGTAAAATAACACAAATGCTATCTAAGACACGAAGAATAAATTTTTACCATTTCATGTTAAGTCTATCACCTCTATTAGTATATATTTTCGTCCTGTAATTCATGAAGTTGTAGGCAGATACATAGTTACTAAATTGCTCCTTAACATAGATTTATCTAATTGTCTATAAAAAACATGTAGTTAGTATTGCTACACAAAATTGAAAATTGGATTACAAATTTTAATTTTATACTTGATAAAAAAAAAGAACTATTGTAATATTGATAATAGGGTAAAAGGGTGTGTTAGTATGGAAACATATTACTATTTTGATGTAAATAAATTTTTTCATATTATTTTGGTTATATGGTTATTTTCTCTGGGGTTTACTTTTTTAATGACTATAATATTAATGTTTTCGACTAAAAATATTTTTGAAAAAACTGGTAAAGATTCAAAATATGCATATATACCATTTTATAATTTGTTTGTACTTTTAGATATCGTGAAAATGTCTAGGTTTAGTTTTATTTGTTTATTAATGCCTGCGATAAATGTGTTTTATATATTTTTATTAATGTATAGATTAAGTATAGTTTTTAGAACTAGTACTCCTTTCACTTTGGGCTTGATATTCCTTCCTTTTATATTTTTACCAATATTAAATAATAGTAAGTATTTAATTGATGAAAAAGAAGAAAAGGAAAAAGACAATGTGATAGATTCTATGATGCCACTTTTAACTGAAAAACAGTATCATGAACTTAATAATATAGTAGATGATACTCCAAAAGTAGATAATGTTTTTAAAGCACCTTCATATAATGAACCTCCAGCACCCGTTTTTAAGGCAAATAAAGTTAAATATAGAGAAATGGTTTTGCCAGAAGAAAAGAAGGAAGAAATAAAAAGAGTTGAGCCAGTAGTAGTAAAAGATATTTAT
>CAOJDZ010000011.1 GCA_948433815.1 uncultured Clostridia bacterium | reverse complement strand
ATACATTTGTTGCTTATCATACGATTACAGTGTTATGTTTGTGGTTATTTAGTAAAAAAAGCATAAAATGTTTCTTGATGGGAGGAAAAAACAAATGAAAAAACTAAGTGATAAAATTTGTGAAAACAGAATAAAAATTATAATCTTAACAATCATTCTTATTATTCCAGCAATTATAGGGATGATAACTACAAAGATTAACTATGATATTCTAGTTTATTTACCAGAAAACATTGAAACAATAAAAGGACAGAATATTTTAACAGATGAATTTAACATAGGTGCATTTTCAGTATCTATAATAGAAAACATGCCACCTTCTGAAATATTAAATCTAGAAAAAAATATCAAAAAAATAGAAAGCGTAGATAAAGTAGTAACCACTTATGACATAGTGGGAACTAATATTCCTATAGAAATACTGCCCGAAGATATAAGAAATAAAATAAATAAAGGTACTTCAGACTTAATGTTAATAACTTTTGAGAACGGAACTTCATCAGAAGAAACATTAAAAGCAGTAGAAGAAATAAAAGCATTAACTAATGATAAAACCAAAGTAGGTGGCATGAGTGCGATGGTATTAGATACAATGAACTTATCAGAAACAGAGATATTTATTTACATTATAATCGCAGTAATACTTTGCATAATAGTATTGGAAATTTCACTAGATTCATACGTAGTGCCATTTATATTACTTATAAATATAGGAATTTCAATATTATTTAACTTAGGAACAAACTTCTTATTTGGAAGTATCTCGTATATAACTAAAGCACTAGTCGCAGTACTTCAACTAGGAGTCACTACAGATTTTTCAATATTCTTATATCACGCCTATGAAAATGCAAAAAAGAACACAGATAATAAACTAACCGCTATGAGTGAAGCCATTCATATAACATTTACTTCAGTGGTAGGAAGTTCTTTAACAACAATTGCCGGGTTCTTAGTATTATGTACAATGAAATTAACTTTGGGAACTGACCTAGGATTAGTAATGGCTAAAGGAGTTTTATTAGGAGTTATATGCGTATTAACAGTATTTCCTAGTTTGCTACTTATCTGTGACAACCTAATAGAAAAAACGAAACATAAAAGCATACTACCAAATTTTAAAAAATTAAATAATTTTATAATTAAACATAACAAAGCAATATTCGCTATTTTTCTAATTCTAATAATCCCTGCTTATCTAGCAAATTCAAAAGTAGATGTATATTACAAATTAGATGAAAGCCTTCCCAAAAATTTAGACAGCATAGTCGCAAATCAAAACTTAAAAGATAAATTTAACATAGTATCTCCAGAAATAATATTAGTAGACAAAAAAACATCTAATTATGATTTAAATAATATGTTAAATGAAATAGAAAAACTTAACGGCATTGACTTTGTACTATCTTTTAATAAACTAGAAAGCATTGGAATACCAGAAGACTTATTAAGTAAAGAAATAATAGAGATATTTAAAAGCGATAATTATCAAATGGTATTAATAAATTCATTATACGAAATTGCTAGTGATGAGTTAAATGATCAAGTAGATGAAATAAATAAAATAATTAATAAATATGATGAAAATGCAATTCTTGCTGGAGAAGGACCATTAATGAAAGACTTAATAAAAATAACTGATACTGATTTTAAAAATGTTAACTCTTCAAGCATTATATGTATTTTACTAATTATGTTATTCGTACTAAAATCAATAAGTTTACCTATATTATTAATATTAGTAATTGAGTTTGCCATATTTATTAATATGTCGATTCCATACTTTAGTGGAATAAGTTTACCATTTGTCGCTCCAATTGTATTAGGAACTATACAACTAGGTGCAACTATTGACTACGCTATTTTAATGACTACAACATACATTAAAAACAGAAAAAAAGGACTAGTAAAACAATCTTCTATAAAAGAAACTTTAAACACATGTATAGGTTCTATTCTAGTAAGTGGTCTATGCTTCTTTGGAGCAACTTTTGGAGTAGGAGTTTACTCTGACTTAGAGATGATAAGTTCACTTTGCACACTTATATCAAGAGGTGCAATAATAAGTATGATAGTCGTAATATTTGTATTACCATCTATACTATTAATATTTGATAAATTAATTATAAAAACTACATTAGGAATGAAAAAGGATGTGAAAGAAATGAAAAATATAAAAAAAATCGCGTGTTTATTTATAATAACCGCAGTAACTTGCTATAGCCTGCCAATACAAGCATTAACTAAAGATGAGACAGTATATGGTATGTTAAAAAATGATGGAACAGTAAAAAGCATAATAGTTAACGAACATTTAATAAGTGATTCAGAAGAAGAAATAAAAGATGAAACAGACTTACTTAACATATTAAATATAAACGGAAAAGAAAATTTTAAAATTGATGGAACAAAAATAACTTGGGAAAATAAAGGAAATGATATTTATTATAAAGGAACTTCTAATAAAGAATTACCTATAAAAATAAATATAAAGTACTATCAAGATAATGAAGAAAAAGAATTAAATAATATAATAGGAAAAAAAGGAAACTTTAAAATAAAAATAACTTATACAAATACAGATTTACACAGAGTATTAATAAATGGAAAATACGAAGAATTATACACACCATTTTTAATCTCTACTGGATTAATAATCAAAGGTGATAATAATAAAAGTGTAATTGTTAATAACGGTAAAGTTATTAACAATGGAAAAGACAATATAGTTATAGGATTATCTTCTCCAGGCCTCTATGAAAGTTTAAAGTTAGAAGAACTAAAAAGTTTCAATGAAATAACTATAGAGTTAGAAAGCACTAAATTTGAATTACCAACTATATATTCTGTAGTTACTCCTAAATTGATAGATAAAGAAGATTTAAAAATATTTGATAAAATGAACTCTTTATATAGCGAAGTAGAATTGTTACAAGATTCAATAAATAAAATAGAAGAAGGTGCTTTAACTTTAGTAGATGGTACTGGCAAAATTAATGAAGGCACAAAATTAATATACGATAATCTACAAACAGTACTTAGTAGTTTAGAAAACTTAAATATAGGCGCTGGCAAAATCGATGAAGGTTTAAAAGAAATATTAAAAAATTTACAAGGAACTAAAAACTTATTAACAGGATTAAATACAAATGAATTAAATATGTTAATAACTGCTAATGAACAAACTATAAACAATTTAGATCCTATAAAAGATGCTAATATCATTAATTTATTAACAAAAAATAACGAAACCATTACAAAAATATCAACACTAGCCACTACTATTGAACCAGTTATTAACAATCTAGAAAAATATTTAACAGAACTTGAAAATGGAAGTAAACAAATATCAAATGGAACAAAACAGTTAAGTGATGGAGTCAAAATATTAACTGAAAAAACTGGAGAATTAAAATTAGGAATAGATTCATTATATAAAGGAAGTAATGAACTATACACAGGGATAAAAACATTTAATACTGAAGGAATAACTAAAATAAATAATTTAGTAAATAGTAAAGTAAAAACCACAGAAAAAAGATTAAAAGCATTAATTGACTTAAGTGAATCTTATGAAACTTTTACTATGAAAAACGAAAACACTAAAGGAAATACAAAATTTATTTTAAATATAGAAGGTGTAAAAGAAGTAGAAGAAAAAGAAAAAGAAGAAGAAAAAGAAGAGAAAATAACACTTTGGACAAGAATAAAAAATTTGTTTAAATAATAATGTAAATTAATTTACATATGAAGATTAATTAAAATGAAAACGGCTCTTTTGTATGATAGAATACTTTTGTAAGGGTGATATTCATGAAAGATTATTATAAAGTTTTAGGTGTCCCTAGAACTGCAAGTGCGGACGAAATAAAACGTGCATATAGAGAAGGAATTAGAGACGCACACCCAGATTATCATCCAGATGACAAAGAATTAGAAGAAAAGAGTAAAGAATTAAATGAAGCCTATGCTGTTTTAGGTGACGAAGATAAGAAAAAAGAATATGATTTTAAATTAAGACAATATTCTTCATATACACAGTCAACAACAAAAACGCCTAAAGAAGAACCAACTTATACAGTTAATTCAAGTGATTTACTATTTTCTTTTTTTGGACAAGATTTAAGGTACCCTGAATCTGTATTTAACTTAGGACTTAATCTTGAAGAAGAATTTGATAAATTCAAGGCTTATTTAGAAGAAAAAGAAACAGAAGTACTTGCATATGGATTAAGCACAAAAGATTATAGAGAAAGAATTAAACATAGAAGAGGAACAATGACTGTCAGAGAAATTCAAGAAGCAAAACGACAATTAGAAAATACTATAAATGACAGAAAACTCAAAGCAAAAAAATTTGACCAATTTAATCAAGAATATAATAGTCTTAAAGAAGAATTGGAAAAACAAGGTGAAGTTTTACAAGGAGATTTCTCTAAATACTTAGATTCTAAAAATAGATGCAAATTAGATGAAACAGAAATAAATTCCGCTAGTCTAGAAATGCGTAGTAATTACTATGAAGCAAAAAGAAAAATAAATAATAGAATGAACGATTATGTAAAGCAGTTTAATAAATATGGTCTTTCCGCAATAATGTTTTTATCATCTAGAAATGTATTAGTACTAGATAAAGTATCAAAAGAAGATATGGAATGTTTAGAAAGCCTTTTAAATTTAATTAACCAAATAGATGCAAAAATGAAACTACTAAAAAGTTCTGCAAGAGAATTATTAAGTAAATTGAGAATTAACTCATCAAATATAACAGTAGAATTACTCACATTAATTAATAAAAACATAGATTTTGAACTAATAAAAGGAATGTTCGCAAAACACAGAATTATGAATATGAATATTAATTTTCAAGGAGAAGACTCAAAAAAATCACAGGCTCATAAAAAGTAAATCATTTAAAACGATTTACTTTTTTCATACTTAAAAGTTGTTAAAATAATCTTAATCCCAAACCAAAAATAAACAATTGAATAAACTATCAATGAGGAGGTAAATAGAATGTTAGATTTAACACTTATAAGAAATATTCTCATAATCGCTATAGCAAGTAGTATTATTTCAACCTCATTAATTCAAAGAATAAAAGAAGGAACAAGAAGCAAAAAACATATGTTATTAAAAAGTTTCATTATATCAATGATTATAGGTATATCTTTCACACTAAGTTTTTCAAATGCAACATGGCAAAACTCTCTATGGGTTGGCTTAATTAGTTTTATAGGCGCAGACGCAATCTATAAGGCGTTTGAAGATAAAATATTTGATTCCTTTAGTTCGATAGAAAATGTGATATACATAGAAAGGGATGGTAAAAAATGATATTAAAATATCCCGTAAACTATATAGCAATCACTCAATATTTTAAAGAAGGAGGACATGGTGGAATAGACTTAGGATGGTCAAGTAGTCATGGTGGAATGGAACAACCTATTTATGCCGCAGCAAAAGGAGAAGTTGTAAGTGTAAGAAGTAATTACCAAACAACAGACGCGTCAGGTGGTTCTTATGGTAACTATGTAAAATTAAAACACGAAAATGGATTTTATACATTATATGCTCACATGAAATATGGGAGTGTAAATTTAAAAGTCGGTGATATAGTTAATGAAGGCGATCAAATTGGTTTAATGGGAAAAACTGGACATGCTACAGGAAATCACCTTCATTATGAAGTCTTAATAAATAATGTAAAAGTAAATCCAGAATCATATACATATGTATTTCCAGGTCAAACAATCTCTTCAGATCCAAGCGCTACTATTGGACTTTTATATTATAATCCAGAACCAATTCCTGACCCAGAACCACAACCTAATAAAGAAATAGAAGAACTAAAAAAAGAAAACCAAGAACTAAAAGATAAAGTATCTCTTCAAGCAAAAGAAATAGAATCCTTAAAACAAGAATTAAATGAAGAAACCAATTATGTTTTTGAATATCCAGTCCTAAAAACTTCTCTCTATGAAATAAAATTATATGAAGGAGAAACACTACTTATAAAATAGAAAGGCTAAACCTTTTTATTTTTTATTGTCTTTCAAAATCAGTAATAAATTGATATAATAATCTCATAATAGAAAGAGGGTAAAAATGAAACATATAATTGGAAGGATAATAATCTATATATTTCTAATTTTAACATTCTTAATTTTAGGAATAATAGGTTACATAAATAAACCATTAGATGTGCCAGATCCAAAAATACTAAATATAAATTACTATAAATATAACACTAACACAGGAAATTATGAAGA
The DNA here is from genome assembly GCA_948433815.1 of uncultured Clostridia bacterium. Lineage (GTDB taxonomy): Bacteria > Bacillota_I > Bacilli_A > RF39 > UBA660 > MGBC139354. The sequence continues at coordinate 3,487 of CAOJDZ010000011.1, read as the reverse complement.
AATAAAATTAACTGAAAATGAATTATACTATAATGGAGAACTATTTGACTTAAATAATTGTAAAAATTACACTTATAATGATGAAACAGGAATTATAAAATTAGACTGTAGAAAAGCATTTAGAATAGTAGGTTTCACAGAAGAAGCATTAGTTATTAACATTAATAAAGAAAATCAATATTTCTATAAAGAAAAAGAAAAAAGTTTTAACGGAGAATTTCAAAGAAAATTTAAAATGGCTATAGACACATATAAAAAAGAAGGAGAAAACTTATTAACCGAAAAAGAAATAAGTATAGAAGAATTTAAAAACTTATTAAATAGTAATGACACATCATACATATACATAAAAGGAAATAATTGTAAAAATGAATGTACACTTTTTAATAAAGAATTTTTAAGTTTTAGTTCTAAAGATAATATATATTATTTAAATATTACAAAACTTACAGAAAATGATATAGAAGAACTAAAAGAAATAAATAAAATTTTTAACACTGACTTATTAAACGGAAATTATCCTCAAATAATTATAATAGAAAATAAAGAAATAGAAATACTAAGAATAGAAGGAAAAGGCTTTGACTACAGCATGTATCATAACTATGCCAATAATATGGAGGAAGAAAATGAGTAGAATATCAACAAAAGAAATAAATTTATTAGATAAATATTTTAGATTATCAAACTACCTATCAGTAGGACAACTTTATTTAATGGATAATCCTTTACTAAATAGACCATTAGATATAAAAGATATTAAACCTAACGTAGTAGGACACTGGGGAACGGCACCTGGTCAAAATTTTATATACACTCACTTAAACAGAATAATAAAAAAATATGACTTAAACATGATTTTCATATCAGGTCCAGGCCATGGAGGACAAGCAGTTGTATCACATACTTTTATAGAAGGGTCTTACAGTGAAATTTATCCCAAAATAACAGATAATGAAGAAGGCTTAAAAAAACTATTTAAACAATTTAGTTTTCCAGGAGGAGTATCAAGTCATGTAGCACCCGAAACGCCAGGAAGCATAAACGAAGGTGGAGAATTAGGTTATAGCCTAGCTCATGCTTTTGGCGCAGTCCTAGATAATCCTGATTTAATCGCAGCCTGTGTAATAGGTGACGGAGAAGCAGAAACAGGCCCTCTAGCCACATCTTGGCATCTAAATAAAATCATTAATCCTAGACTTGATGGAACAGTACTTCCAATACTTCACTTAAATGGATATAAAATCGCAAACCCTACAATACTATCAAGAATACCAAAAAATGAATTAAATTCACTATTCACAGGGTATGGATGGAAACCATTTTATGTAGAAGGTAATGACACAAAAAAAATGCACAAAAAAATGGCTAAAGTATTAGATGAAGTTATAGAATATATAAAAAAAATAAAAGAAGAATCAAAGAAAAAAACATTTAGACCATTTTATCCAATGATTATATTAAGAACACCTAAAGGTTGGACAGGTCCTAAAGAAGTTGAAGGAACATTTAAATCTCACCAAGTTCCAATTATAGTAAACAAAGAAAATGAAGCCAATGTAAAAGCATTAGAGAGTTGGTTAAAAAGTTATAAACCAGAATCTTTATTTAATAAAGATGGAAGTATTAAAAAAGAAATAAAATCACTAGCCCCAGATAAAAATAGATGTATGGGATTAAATAAAGTAACTAATGGAGGCTTACTTTTAAAAGAATTAAAAACCCCAGACATATTAAATTATGAAGTACCAATAACAAAAAGAGGCTTAGAAGAAAAAGAAGACATGAGAGAACTTGGTAAATACATAAGAGACTTAATTGAACTTAATGAAAATAATAAAAATTATAGAATATTTGGACCCGATGAAGCTTTATCTAATAGATTAAATTATGTCTTTGAAACTACTAATAAAAAATGGGGAACTAAAATAATAAAAAAAGATGAACTCTTGAACAAAGATGGAAGAGTTATAGATGGTATACTATCTGAACATGCATGTGAAGGTATGTTAGAAGGATATTTATTAACTGGAAGACATGGTTTCATTCATAGTTATGAAGCTTTTGTAAGAATAATTGATTCAATGGCAAGTCAACATGCTAAATGGTTAAAAGTTACAAAAGAACTTCCTTGGAGAAAAGAAATAAGTTCTCTAAACTATATACTAGCTAGTCACGTATGGCAACAAGATCACAATGGGTACACTCACCAAGATCCAGGTTTTATTAATCATATATTAACAAAAAAGTCAGACACAGTTAGAATATACTTACCTTTTGATGCTAACACATTAATATCAACTTTTGATCACATAACAAAATCAAAAAATTATATAAATGTAGTAATCGCATCTAAACACAAAAGACCACAATGGTTAACAATGGAAGAAGCAATAGAACACTGTAAAAAAGGAATAGATATCTTTAAATGGGCAAGTACTAATAATGGTAAAAACCCAGACATAGTATTAGCCTGTGCAGGAGATACACCTACAGTAGAAGTTCTAGCCGCAGTAAGCATACTAAAAGAAAAATTACCTAAACTAAAAGTAAGAGTAGTAAATGTAGTAGACTTAATGAAACTTGAATCACATGAAAAACATCCACATGGATTAACAGATGAAGAATATAATGAAATATTTACAACTGACAAACCTATAGTGTTCGCATTCCATGGTTACCCAAATGTGATACATGAACTAACTTACAATAGGGTAAATAGAGATTTGCATGTAAGAGGATATAATGAAGAAGGAACAATAACAACTCCATTTGATATGAGAGTCCAAAATAAAATAGATAGATTTCATTTAATACTAGATGTAATAAAATATGTACCTAAATTAAAAAAGGAAAAAGAATTAAAAGAATACTGTGAGACAATGCTAAAAAAACATTATGATTACATTAGAAAAAATGGAAAAGAACTAAAAGAAGTATCAACTTGGAAATGGAAAGATTAACTCATTAATTGAGTTTTTTCTTTTGCAATATAATATAATTATGAAGAAGAATTTCATAATGAAGTATATTACACTGATTATGAAAGTGAATCTAATACTATAGAAACACATAAATCACTTAAATTAGTTCAAAATAGTTAAAATAATTATTCAAAAAAGGAGAAAAAGCATTTAATATACTAGGAAGCAGAAAACTTCCTTAAAGAAGTATGAATGTACTTCCTCCTTAAAAAACTTTTAAAAAATAAAATACATAGTCTCAAAAATTAATTTAAATAGATTATAACTCCCTAATTAAAGGGAGTTTTATAATGAAAAAAAGATGAGAATGTACTTACCTAGAAAGACTTATTACATTTTAATGAACTCAATAATTCTTCGTTATCTAAACTATCAGAAGAACTAAATGTATGAAATTGTATATCTACTTTTTCTCTATTTCCAAAAACTGAACGGTTTGTTTCTAAAAGTGATAATATAGCATTTCTTTGTTCTTCGGTCAAACTTTCTCTAAAATCGTCAGG
>CAOJDZ010000010.1 GCA_948433815.1 uncultured Clostridia bacterium | reverse complement strand
CGGCTACTACTACGAAAGTTCTTTTATTTCCATTTTCGGTTTCTATAACTTCTGGATCTTTAGTTAACCTACCTACTATGACTACGTTATTTAACATATTTCCTCCTTTCTAGAATTTAATGTAACATGGTTTTATTTTTATTGCAAACTGGAGATTTTTAAAATTGAATAAGTTAAATTAATATAAAATTTAATATTGTTTCTTTCTATATATAGAGAGAAAATAAAAATTAAAAATTATGCACTTTTATTAGTGACAATTTTTAATTTCTGTTATTTTTTAAGAATTTGCAAATTTTACTATTTCATCATAATTTTTTAAAGCATTTATTAGTGTATCTATTTCTTCATAGGTGTTATAAAAGTATAAACTAATTCTAACTGTGTCAGTTATTTCAGATTCATCTTCTAGCATTTTAACGCAGTGTTTTCCGCTTCTTGTACAAATATTTTTAGTGTTTAGATATAGACCTAGATCTCCAGAAGTAATGCCATTTATATTGATTAGTACTATACCGCCTTCGCTGTTTTCGTTATAGATTTTAATGTAAGGGATTTTTTTCAATTCTTTGATTAGATATTTTCTTAAGTATTTTTCAGTTCGTTCAATGTTTTCTATACCTATTTTATTTAAGTATTTGATACTTTCACTAAAAGCGATTATTCCACTTATGTTAGGAGTACCTGCTTCAAATCTAAATGGAACACTTACTAACTTAAGTTCAGTTTCAGAATAACTATCATTCATTCCACCACCAAATTTTGTTGGCATCATTTTGTGAAGTAATTCTTCTTTTCCATATAACAAACCTACCCCTGTTGGACCACACATTTTATGGGCAGAGAATGCTAAAAAGTCTACATCTAAATCTCTTACGTCTGTTTTAATGTGAGGTACGCTTTGGGCTCCGTCAATAACTACATATATTCCGTGTTTATGTGCATATTCGATAATACTTTTTACGTCTCTTTTATCTCCCACTACATTAGTTATTTCTGCGATTGAGATTACTTTTGTTTTCTTTGTTATTTCTTTTTTTATGGATTCTAAAGTTAGCTTGTTATCTTCATCAAGAGATGCATATTTTATTTTAATTCCTTTTTCGAGACTTAATATTAGCCATGGAAGTATATTAGATGCGTGTTCACTTTTACTTAGAATTACTTCATCATTTTCTTTCATGTATGGTTTAAAGAAACCGTTTACTACTAAATTTAAACTGTCTGTTGCATTTGAAGTGAAGATTATTTCATTTTTGTTTCTTGCATTAATAAATTTACTTACTAAATCTCTGGTTTTATCTATTTCATCATCAACTTTAAAACTAATATTGTAGTCGCCCCTGTGAGAATTAGCGGTGTATTCTGTTAAGTACTCCATTTCTTTGTTTATTACGCTTATAGGTTTGAATGTAGTTGCTGCGTTGTCAAAATATATGATGTTTTTTTGTTTCATTATAAATTCTTTGTCTAGATTCATTTTATCACCTACACTATAATTTATGAGGTTTTATAAGGTTTTGTATATGTATTTTGATTATAATTTTTATGTTTTTTTAGTTAAAGTTTGTCTATATAAAAACTATTACTCTTTTATATATTATTTAGTTATGTTAAAATTTATTTAGGAGATGATATATAGTGAGCGATTGTTTATTTTGTAAAATTGCTAAGGGAGAGAATCCTTCTTATACTTTATTTGAAGATGATATTTTAAAAGTTATGTTAGATGTTTTTCCTAATAGTCCTGGACATACTTTAATTATTCCAAAAGAACATTATTTGGATTTAGATGATATACCTTTAGATGTTTTAAATCATATTATGGAAATATTAAAACAGATAAAACAATTAATAGAAATTAAACTTAATCCACATAGTGTGGTACTTATGCAAAATAATGGAGAAGAACAGAAGATTAAACATTTTCATTTACATTTAATACCAAAGTATGATGTTAAACCTAATGGAAGTGTAGAAGAAATTTATAACTTATTAAAGGAGAATTAATTTATGAATAAATTAGTTATAGGTGGAATTTATAAGCATTTTAAAGGGCATGTTTATAAAATAATCGCAGTAGCTAGAGATGCTGAAGATTTAAGTGAAAAAATTGTTTATCAAAATGTTAATAATTTAGAAGATATTTGGGTTAGAGATAAGGATGAATTTTTATCTTTAGTTGATAGAGAAAAGTATCCAGAAGTTAATCAAGAATTTAGATTTCAGTTATTAGAAAATGAACAAGATTAGTTTTATATTTAATAGAAAGATTTTAAAATATAATGTTGACAGGTTTGGTTTAAATAATAATATTTTATATGTAACTGGACTTTCTGGTTCTGGTAAGACAACACTAGCTAAGGATTTTTCTTGTGAATATAATGCTATTTTATTTGAACTTGATACTTTAGGTGGGTTCTATAGTGAATATAAAGATTGCAATTCTATGATAAGAGAATTAACTAAAGATTTTTTAAATTTTAATAAGGAATTAGATTTAATTATTAGAAAGAATAAATTTGTTAAATTAAAAATAGAAAATTTTAATGAATATTCTAAATGGATAAATAAGTATATAAAATATTTGGAAGAATATACTTATAATACTAATGGTTTATTTGTATTTGAAGGAACACAGTTATTTAAATGCTTAGATCCTAAATATTTTATTAGTAAACCATTAGTTATAGTTAGAACTAGTGCATTAATATCTATGTTTAGAAGGATTAGAAGACAAAAACATATTGATAAAATCAAAGGAAAAAAGCATTTTTATAAAAAACATTTTTGGAAACTTTTAAATGATTCTAAAAGGCTTCATTATAGAGATGTTAAATTAATGAATAAATTTTTAAATGCATTAAAAAAGTAATCACGAGTGACTACTTTTTTTATAGTTACCAACCTATGAATGCACCAAAGATGATTGCTAGTAAGATGAAAAGTATTAATATTACAAAGAAACTATTTCCATAACCATTTCCACAGCATGGATTTGGTTCACAACATGGTTTTGGTTTGCAACAATTATTCATTTTTACACCTCCCTTAAATTAGATAAATGCACCTAATATGATTACTAATAAAATAAATAATACTAAAGCAAAAGCTGCTCCAGATATTTTGTTATTTCCACAACCACAATTATTCATTAGTCATTCCTCCTTTTTTATCTTTACACTTTTATTATAAGCAAATATTGAAATTATGTGAGTGCTAATTATTGTGTTTTAAGTTTTTTTTTGCTATTATATATTAAGTAATGGAGGTTAATTATATATGAAAAAATTTTTAATAATCATATGCTCTCTTTTTGTAGTATGTGGTTGTGCTACTTCTCATTTAGAAGATGGTAAAGAAAGTGTTGTTACTTTTGATGAAGGTGGCATTAGTGCACAAGATTTATATGAAAAGTTAAAGTATTTATATGGAACTGATGCATTAATAACTTTAATAGATACTGAACTTCTTTCAAGAGAATATAAAGAAACAAATGAAGAAAAGGCTTATATTAGTCAAGTAGTGTCTTCTCTTAAGAATGAATTAGGTGATAATTTTTCAACTTATATTTTAAATAACTATGGTGCAAAGAATGAATCAGAGTTAAAAGAATATATTAGACTTTCTTATAGAAGAAATTTATGGAAAACTGATTATGCTGAAAGTCAAGTAAATGATACTCAGATAAATGATTACTATAATGATCATTTTGTTGGGGATATTGAAGCAAGCCACATTTTAATTAAAGTTGACACTAAACAAGATGCTACTGATGATGAGAAAAAGAAAGCAGAAGAAGATGCACTTAATAAGGCTAAAACTGTTATTGATAGATTAAATAATGGTGAAAAGTTTGAAGATATTGCTAAAGAATTAAGCGATGATACTGCTAATAAAAATGATGGTGGTAAATTAGACAAGTTTAATGATAGAAGTAGTTTAGATGAAAACTTTTTAGATGCTGCTATTAAACTAGAAGTAGGAAAATATAGTAGTACACCAGTTAAATCACAATTTGGATATCACATTATTTATAAGAAAAGTCAAGCAGATAAGCCTGAATTAAAAGATGTTAAAGATGAGGTTATTGCTAAAGTAGCAAAAGATACTATCAGTCAAGATTCTAGTTATAATATTAAAGCGTTATTAGGATTAAGAGAAAAATATGGAATAAAGATTACTGATAGCGATTTAGAAAAAGCTTATAATGAAGCATATAAATTATAGAGACTAAGATTAAGTCTCTTTTTTAAATTAAAATACTAGAAATTAATAGATATTTTCCTAATGTACTAATATCTGTTAGTTCTAGTATTTGTTTTTTAGTCATAAGACTATGAATAATACTTGTTTCTCTAAAGTTTTCTCTACCATAACTTTTGTTATGAGAAAACCATTTTTTAAAGAGAAATTACTGGACGAACGCCGGGATTCGAGTGGTGAACATTATAGTTGCTCAAGTAGTCAGGGTTACTAGACCCGTATACAAAGAACACGCTCGCGCCGCCGTTGAAGTTAAACGGACTCAAAACAAAACCTTGCCAACATCTATTAATCAGCATTATTCTAATTCATTATATAATAAAAAATATTATTGTGTATAAAATTTTCAAAGCTTTACTAATCTTATACAAATAATATTTTCTTTTTTAGTCAATAAAGACTATGGATAATACTTGTTTCTCTAAAGCTTTCTCTACCATAACTATTGTTATGAGATAACTATTTATTAAAGAGAAATTACTGGACGAACGCCGGGATCCGAGTCGCCAACGTTCCAATTGCTCAAGTTGCCAGGATTACTAGACCCGTACACAGTGAACACGTTCGCGTTGCTATTGCTGCTGTTGAAGTTATACGGACTCAAAACAGAACCTTGCCAACATCTATTAATTAGCATTATCCTAATTAATTATATAATAAAAGAGTATTATTTTACATAAAACTTTCATATTTTACTAATTTTATGCAATTAATGCTCTAACTTTTTAGTCTGTTAAGACTTTGGGTAATACTTGTTTCTCTAAAGTTTTCTCTACCATAGCTATTGTTATGAGATAACTATTTATTAAAGAGAAATTACTGGACGAACGCCGGGAGTCGTGTTGCCGACGTTGTTGTTACCCAAGTTGCCAGGGTTATCAGACCCGACCACTTGAAACACGTTCGCGTTGCCGCTGTTGAAGTAATACGGACTAAAGAAATCTGACGCCAACTTATTTTATTAGTATTACCCAATAAAATTTAATTCATATTATTTTTATCTATTATTCTTGCTATATCATCTAAATTAAATCCTTTTTTATAAAGATATGATTTAATATTATTTTCTAGATATGTACCAGAATGTTTTTTACTAAATTTGATAAATGCTTTATTATATTCTTTTTCTATGATATTACTTTCATCTTTATTTATATTATTTAATAATTCATCAATTAATTCGCTATCATAACCTAAATTAAATAATTCATTTTTTAATTTTGTTTTTATAGTGTATAACGATTTAGATTTCATCAAGTTAACTCTTTTATTTATAATTTTTTCTAATTTATCTTTCCAAGTATTATAAGATATTTTTTCTAAGGATAAATCAATAAGATTTTCTGGTAATTCTAGATTTAATAGGTTTCTTTTAATTTTATAAGGACCATCTTTTGACAGATTTAATTTATCATTAATATAAGCTTCTATATATTGTTTTTCACTAATATACCCTTCTTTTTTTAATCTTTCAATTACTTCTTCAATTAATTTTTTTTCAAATCCTTTTTTATCTAGATTATTTTTAAGTTCACTTTCTGTTCTCATTTTAATTTCAATAAGAGAAAGACTTAGATTATAAACTTCATAGTATTTATTTTCTTCTATAATATTTTCTAAAAGTTCAAGTGTTATATCTTTATTTAATAGGAGTCCATTTTTAATTATTACATCTTCATATAATATTAATTCAGAATTGTCAAAAGTGACTTTATATCTTCCTTTTGACATTTTTTTATATTTTATTATTCTCATATTAACAAAAAAAGATTATTCTTTTAATTTGATTAATCCCTTTTCTAATTCTTCTAAACTTCTTCCTATTTCTTTTTTTGATATATACTGTTCGCTTTTTAATTGATAATGGTTATTTAACATCATTTGTTTACTTCTTTCAGATGCTACATGTACTAACTTGTATTTTGAGTCTACTATTGTTAGAAGTTTATCTATTGATGGATATATCATCCTTTTCACTCTCCTTTATTTTAATATACTATGTAGATTTTTTATACTCAAGCGTTTTTACATTTTTTGACAATAATTTTACAAATTGATTACTTTATGGCTTCTCTTAATCCTCTTAATATTTCTACCATAGCCCATGTGTCTTGTTTACAATATTCAACTAATGCTGCTTGTTTTCTTTTTCTTTCTTCCTCGGTCATGTTTTTGTAATTAGCATATTGTACTAAAGCTTCTGTTCCATTTTGTACTTCTAAATCTTTATAACTTAAGTTAGTAAATAATGGTAAGGTTTTTTTAATAGAAAATGAGCCACTTTGAGCAGAGTTATAGTAATTCATTGTATTTACATCATATTCACTAAATCCTAGGCTTTCATATAACTCTTTGTTATTGTCTATTATTTCTAATAAATCTCTTCCACTTTCTCTTATTTGTAATAATTCTTCTTTATATTCTGGAAACATGGCCGCTAATTCTTTTAGTCTACCTTTTTCAAAGGTAACATTTTGTGCTAACATGCAGCCACCATCTTTTATAGGGATTCTAGTTACCAATTCTTTAACTAATTCTAAACGTTCATCTTCATTAGTTTTTGCCAAAAATACATAGTTATCTAGTTCTTTATCGCAAACTCCTGGGGACTTTTCTATATGTAAACTAAACTCAAATGGACTTTGGTAGTATGGATGTTCACCTTTAAATCTAGGTATAGGACAAGGTAAAGTTTCAAAGTCTAAATGATAGATTGGATAAGTTAAACTTTCTAATCCTGCTTTTATTTTTGCTTTATTTATATACACTTCATCATTATCGTAACAGGCTCTTTGTATTTTGTGGTTTTCACTTGTTAACCAGCTTTCTGGAACATCATTTAATTTTAAATATCCTTCATTTATTAAATCATACTTATTATATTTTATTCCATTATCTTTAAAACTTACAAATCTTTTGTAATTAAAACTAGCATTTTTTTCTGGTACATTTTTAAAACATAGTGGTTTGTATTTACATTCAGTATTCTTTTTTAGTGCACATTGAACACCTAGTTTACAAGGACTTTCATCACTTTCAAATATGTATTTTTCTAAGTTCTGTCTTTCTATATTTATTTTAGGACCATACATACTTGTTAAATCATTTAGTTCATATAAGTCTATGATTTCATTTCCAAGTTTATCCTTTCTAAATACTCTTTTTCCATTTTCAGTATATCCATCATATTCATATTCATCATTTAAAACAGCAAGATAATAGTTTACATTTTTTTCTATTTTATTTTCTCTTAAGTATCCTTCAATTATAAATCTTTGTACTGAAAGGTCATATATATATTTTCCTACATCTGAAAATCTATCTAAAAGGCTCTCTACCTTTTTAGAATAATTCTTAGATAAAAGCGGATCTTTGGCTAGATGATAAAAATTGCCTATTTTAGTGAATAATGGAAATTTTTCTTTTTCTATAGAATAATCCATTTTTTTATATTTTCTTGAAGTAGTTGCTTTAACTTCTATTATATTTATTTCATTATTAGATTCATTATAAATATCTACAAAGCAAAGATATTTTATACCATTTTTACTAAAGTCAAAACTTTCTTGTCTATAAGTATCTAGACTGTATATAGTTTCTCCTCCAAATATTTTTTCTACGTATAAACCAGCATTTACTTCAACTTCTTTATAGTATTCCATCATTGCTTCTAGTTGAATATCTTTTTTTATTGTTTTATCTATGTCACCATCTTCTGTGCTTTCAAACATAGTTCCTAACATTTCTTTATATTTTTCATTTTCTTCATCACTAAGATATTCTTCTAGAGTCATATCACTGTCTAATTTGTCTTTGTGAATACTTTCTAGTGCTCCGTATCTTCTACATCTAGTAAAATTTATAAAATTTGTTTTTGTTATAGCCAAAGTTACCACTTCCTTTTAATAAAATTATAACATAAGTTTTATCTCCCTATACTTCTTTATACGACACAAAGTAGTTAAAACGCTTTTTATTTTTTTAAAGTGTAAAGTAATTTACATTTTATTTTTTTAATAAACATAAAAAAACGAGGATACCCCTCAATTTTATATTTCTAATATTCCATTAATTATGTCAATGATTTCTTCTAATTCTTCTGCTTCTATTTTTTCAACAAAAGATAATTTTCGTGCTTTAAAATCAACACTTCTAATATGCTCACATAATACTGATCCTTTTACTTTTTTGGTATTAAGTAATTCATAATGAGTAGGAAATTTTTTAATATTTGTAGTTATAGGACATAAAACAACTAATCCTGTGTATTTATTATAATTATATTTACTAATAACTATAGATGGTCTTAATCCTGTTTGTTCGTGACCTTTAGTGGGGGCAAAATCCATATAGCAAATGTCGCCTTGTTTTGGTATATACATTAATCTAATTTTTCCTTTCCTATATCATTTCCCCAGTCATAATTTTCAATACTGCCTTTTTCTTCATTTGGCAAACTTTCAAATAACGCTATTCTTTCTTCTAAAGTTTTATGTTTTTTCTTTTGTTTTGTTATTATGATTTTATCTTTATCTTGTATTAAATCAACTTTATCGTTTGTTTTTAAATCAAGTGATTTTAAAATATTGCTAGGTATTCTAATTCCGTCAGAATTACCCCACTTCTGAAGTCTTACTTCCACTTAAATCATCTCCATCAGCTTATAGTATATACATAGTATATACATTTGTCAACTTATTTATTATTATTAAGTTTGCGAGATTAAAAAAACGAGGATAAACCTCGATTTTAGAAATTGTTACAGCAACAATCATTAACATTACATACTTCGTTTTCTTCGCAACAAGTATAGCAAGGACTGTAAGTATGTCTGTAGATATGATGATTAACTATTCTTGTGTTTATTGGACAAACATGTGGTACTTCATGCATTATTTCTCTGTGAATTACTCTTTCTTGAGGACATTCATAAACTGGAGCACATACCATTCCTGGCATAGTAGATGAAGCATAAGAATTCATAGGACAAGTGTTACCCATTCCAGCATAAGTATTAGCACTCATAGAACTAGATTTTGTTTCTGTAAAAGTTTCTTTGTTAGTTTCTACTTCATATCCAGCATACATTCCATTATTTGTATTATTATACATTAGTCTCACTCCTTTTCATTTATATCGTATGATAAATAATTTTTATTGAGTGGGCTTTAGTTATAATTAAAATGGCATCTTCATATTTCCATTAGTTAAACTTTTCATCATTGTTTTCATTTGTTCAAATTGTTTTAGAAGTCTATTTACTTCTTCAACTGAAGTTCCTGAACCTTTTGATATTCTTTGTTTTCTAGAAGCTTTTAGTATTTCAGGTTTTCTTCTTTCTTCTGGCGTCATAGATAATATAATTGCTTCTACTCTTCCCATTAGTTTTGGATCTATACTTATATTATTAAGTCCCATTTTTTTAGCACCTGGGAGTAATTTTAATATGTTTTCTAGAGGTCCTAGTTTTTTTATTTGTTTCATTTGATTTAAAAAGTCTTCTAAGTCAAAGTTACCTTTTTTCA
>CAOJDZ010000009.1 GCA_948433815.1 uncultured Clostridia bacterium | reverse complement strand
ATGCCGCTAATATATGCACTGCGAAGTATATCATTTAATTCAATTATTAAAGCCAAACTTTCTGCATCTTCTTTTAAACTTTCATCATTAAACAAAATACAATAAAAATCATACGCTTCTTTCCAAACACTATATTCTGGATGTTTAAAATATAACGACTGTTTATAACTTCTCACTACTCTATTCAATTGCTCAACCTTTATAATATTCATCTTAATCTAACCCCTCCTATAAAAACAAAATAGTTTTAAAACTATTTTGTTATAATTTCTAAAGCCTTTCTAACTTCTAAATCATATTTTAAGAAATCTTTTCCACCAATTTGATCTAAAAATGCTTTTTCATCCATTTGATATTTAGTAGCCATTTCTTTAGAATAATCATCAAGTTCCTTATCGCTTACCTTAATATTTTCTGCTTTTGCAACTTCTTCAATAACTAATCTAAATTTAACTCTTTTCTCTGCTTCTGGTTTAAAGTTTTCTTGGAATTTATCTATATCCATACCTAACATTTTTAAATAAGTATCAATATTCATTCCTTGCATTTGTAATCTATCACTAAATTCATGAGTAATTCTATCTATTTCTTCATTAATCATTGCTTCAGGAATATCCATTTTAGCATTTTCACTTACTTTAGTTAAACATTCATCAAAATATTTATCTTCGATGTCTGCTTCTTTATGTGAAGTTATATGTTCTTTAATAGATGCTTTTAATTTATCTAAAGAGTCTACCTCTGGAATATTTAAATCTTTAAAGAAATCTTCATCATATTCAGGATATATACGTTCTTTAAGAGATTTAACTTTAACTTTAAAAGTAACTGCTTCACCTTTTAATTCTTCACTATGATAATCTTTAGGGAATGTTAAATCTATATCTTTTTCTTCTCCAATATTCATTCCTACTAATGCTTCTTCAAATCCAGGAATAAAACTTCCACTTCCTATAACTAAAGGATAATCTTCTCCTTTACCACCATCAAAAGGCTTACCATCCTTAAATCCTTCAAAATCAATAGTTGCTTCATCACCATTTTCAACTTTACCAGTTTTTTTATCTTTAAGTTCAACAAATTGATCTCTCAAATGGTCTAACTCATGATTTACTTCTTCATCAGTTACATTTGCTTTTTCTTTCTTTATGCCTAAATTTTTATATTCGCCTAACTTAACTTCTGGTTTTTCTATTACAGAAAATACTACTTCTAAATGATCTTTATCAACTGATTTAATATCAACACTTGGTCTACATGCAACTTCTAAATCTTTATTTTCTTCTATCATTTTATCATAAAGAGTTGGAATAGCATGATCTACCGCATCCATAAACAAACTTTCAATACCAAACTTCTTTATATAAACATCTTTTGGTACTTGTCCTTTTCTAAAACCATCTACTTTTAAATCGGCTTTTTTATGTTCAAAAACATGGTCAAGTAAATCAGTCCATTCTTTACCTTTCATTTCTACTATTATTTCTTTCATATAATTTTCCCTCCAACATGTTATATTCTAACATAAAACACTAAATTCTTCTAGCATATTTTAAAAAGCATAACTTTTAGTTATGCCACTTTAACTATTTTTACTTTATAAATTCCATCAGGACTACTAACTTCTACTACATCTCCTTGTTTCTTATTTAATATAGCAGCAGCAATAGGACTTTCGTTTGAAATCTTATTATTAAACGGGTCAGCCTCTTGACTACCTACGATTCTGTATTCTTCTACATCATCTTCCCCATCATATTGCAAACTTACAGTACATCCTATACTTACAACGCCTTCTTCTTGCGCCTCGTCCTCTATAATACTAGCATGTTCTAATATATATTCTATTTCTTTAATACGTGACTCTAATTTTCCTTGATCTTCACGAGCAGCAGTATATTCTGCATTCTCACTTAAATCTCCTAAAGCACGTGCTTCTTTTAATGTATTTAAAACTTCTTCTCTTTTTTCAGTTTTTAAGTAATTTAATTCAGTTTCAAGTTCTAGATAACCTTCACTTGTAAGAAAAAACTCTTTTTGTTTCATTTGTTTATCTTCTCCTTTATTCAGTCTCTAATGATACCAAAGAAACTTTACTTTGTCAATAAAATTGGTACCCTTATAATATCATATTTACGCACCTTAAATGGTACTTTTATCTTTAATTTCTCTTGTGGATGCTTGGCTTCATTTACGCTTATTCCATCCTTATTTATAAATTCAGTAACAACAAAAGTTTTGGCTTCATCATTAGGACCAAAAACTTCTACAGTGTCTCCTACTTTAAAATTATTTCTTTGTTCTATTAAAGCATAATTTTCGCTTTCATCTTCCAAAACAACTGCCAAAAAATCTTGATTAGATACTTCTTGTCTACCAGTATAATATTGCTCGTTTACACCTGGTTCTTCATGAAAAAAATGAACGACATTTTCTCTATTCGATAACCTAGATAAAACTTTTTTATAATATTCTATTGTATCTTTAGTTAATGTATTCCTATTATTTTTATTAACAATATTTTTATAAGCATTAACTACTGTAGCAATATAATAAATACTTCTCATTCTGCCTTCTATTTTAAAAGAGGCTACCCCTAAATTAGTAAGTTCTGGGATATAATCTATCATACATAAATCTTTTGAACATATTTGAAAATCATCATAGTCGTCCATATCAAAAGAAAATCTACACACTTGACTGCATCCTCCGCGATTAGAGTCTCTTAAAGTCACATAATTTGATAATACACATCTTCCACTATAACTAGTGCACATAGCACCATGAATAAACACCTCAAGTTCTATATCTACATTATCCCTTATATCTTTAATATCTTCTCTTGAGCATTCACGCCCAAGAACTACCCTAGTTGCTCCCATATCTTTCCAAAACTTAACTGTTTCTTTATTTACACTAGATTCTTGTGTACTTATATGTATTTCTGGATTCAGTTTTAACTCCTTTATACGTTTAATAACAGCCATATCACTTACAATATATGCATCTATTCCTAATTTGTCCAAAGTTATTAAATAATCATCTAACTTTTCTAAATCTTCATTGTGAAAAAGCATATTCACAGTAACATAAACACGTTTTTCCAAATTATGAGCAAATTCTACCGCTTCCTTTATTTCTTCAACACTAAAATTATTAGCGTTCGCCCTCAAACTATAATCATACCCACCTATATAAACAGCATCTGCCCCATATATAAGCGCCCATTTTAATCTCTCTAAATCTCCCGCTGGACTAAGTACCTCTGTCATTTTTCACCTACTTTATAAATAATTTTATTTAGAAGAAAATAATTATCTAAAGAGTTTATATAATTTTTTAAATCTTTACTATTATAAAACTTCATAACATAATTACTCTCTTCTTCATTTAAATTACTAAAATTTATAATAAAATTAAAATTATCAAAATAATCTAAATATTCATTAGCACTAAAAATATTTTTATCAAAAATTGAAGTAACACCATTTTCTTCTTTTATAATAAGTGGTTTCTTACTTACTTTTTCTACTATAGTTTGTGTCTTACTCTTCATAGTATCATTTTTATGTAAGTAAAAACTACTAACTAATTTTCTTTTACTATACATTAACATATTTCTATTAATTAAAAAATAAAACAAATTACTTGTAGTCTTTTCTCTAATATTTTTAATTTCTTCTAAAGTGAGTTCATTAGATACAACTATACTTTCTATTCCTAAATCTTTAAAAACATTAATAGAATCATAATTATTAATAATATGATTTTGAAATAAAACTATTTTTTTCTTATCTATAATATTTGTAAGTCCTAAATCTTCTACAAAAAAAAGATTAACATAATCCATAGTTTTAAGTTTTTCATTTAAACTATTTAACAAATCTTTATGTAAAAAAGAATTAATAATTACATTTACTATTCTAGTTTTAGATATTTCTTTTACTTCTTCTAAAGAAAAATAAACATCGAATCCAACTGAAAATCCTTCTAAAGGAAGAATTATTTCTTCAGTATATTTATTTACTTCTTTAGTATTTGGAATCATATAAAATTTATTCATCTTTTTTCTCCTTTAAAATTATTAAGCCGTCTCCCAAATCTACTCTACTTACAGTAAATTCATTTTGACTATCTAAATAATCAAGAAACCTTTCTATCTTTCTCACTAAACTTCTCAAATTTCTAGATTTAATTGTATCACTTTTTCCAACTAATCCATGAAAAAGAACATTATCTATTATTATTAAACCATCACTTTTTAAATTAATTTTAAACTTTTCTATAAACTCTATGTTTTTCCCCTTAGCGGCATCTATTAAAATCATGTCAAATTTATCTTCTATATTAGTATCAAAAGCATCTCCAAAAATCAAATTAATTCTATCTTGCATATTAGCTTTTTTAACATTTGAAACAGCTAGATTATATCTTTCTTCATCTCTTTCAATAGAAGTCACAGAAGCTCCACTTTTACACATTTTAATAGTACTATAACCTATTGCTGTACCTATCTCTAAAACACTTTTTATTTCTTGTTTCTGTATTAAATCACAAATATAATTTATCGCGTCTAATAACATAATAGGAACGTTAGCACTTTTGGCATAACATTCCATTTCATTTAATAAATCATTAATATTCAAGCCATAACCCCTCATTTTTAAGTCTATTATTTATTGAAACGTGTTCAGAGTAAGTTTTAGCAAAATATGTTTTCATATTTTTATCAGATTGAAAGAAATAATAATCATGTTCACTTGGATTTAGTGTGGCTATTATACTTTCAGTTCCAGGGTTACCAATAGGCCCAATAGGAAGTCCAGTAAAAGTTTTGCATCTAGTATTATATTTAGTAGAACAGTCTTCAATTTCACTAGTTCTTAAATCTCTATCTCCCATATTTATATCAAAAGCATAAAACGTAGAAACACAACTTTCCAAAGCCCATCCATCATTAAGACGATTAGTAAACACTCCCGAAATATCATCACGATCATTCTTATTATTACTTTCAAGTTCAACTATACTAGCAAGCGTTAAAAGTTCATGTACACTATAATTTGAATCTTCTATATCTTCTTTAATTTTATTAAGTTGTCTTAAAGTTTCATCTAACATTTTAGTTATAACTTCTTCTACACTAGCATCTTTATAAATTTCATAAGTATTTGGAAATAAATATCCTTCTAATGAATAATAAATATCATCATCTAAAATATCACTTGTCAAAAACCAATATTTATTAATTAATTCTTTTAAATAATCTTCATCCTTTAATTTATTTATAAATTCTTCTTTTGTTATTCTTTTATTTGTAGTATTTTCTAACAATAATGCTAAATCTCTAACATTCTTTCCTTCTTTAAAAGTTATTGTAAACGTTTCACGAGAAGATTTTCCTCCTTCTTTTAAAACATCCCTAATTTCTCTTGAAGACATACTAGAACTAATAACATAAGATCCCGCTTCAACATTAATGCCACCCACAAATTTACTATAAAGTCTCATAAAAAGAGCGCTTCTAATAATACCTTTACTCTCCATATCATCAAATATTTCATTGACAGTCATACCACTTTTAACTTCATAAGTTACTTCTTCACTATTTTTATCTACTGGAGATAATTCATAAAAAAATACACCAACTCCCGCGCACACTAATATTAAAAATAATAAAAATAAAACAACTAAAACCCTTTTAAAATTCAATTTTCTTTTTGTCATTACTTCTCCTCTTCCTCTCCTTGAACACTATTAAGTATTTCACGAATAAATTCCCAAGTTTTATCATTCTTTATAGAAATAAGTCTTATATTACCAGTTTCCTTATTTTCTATATACTCTGCAGCATAAGTAAGAATATCACCTTTATCTGTCACTTCATCATTAGTATAAACAACATAGTTTTTACCTTCCATATCGACAACATTAATTAAAATTCTATATTCTACTTCTTTGCCATCAATAGTGAGAACTAATCTATTATTTTCCATTTTTACACTTCCTATCTAAATACCCTTGCAAAATAACAGTCGCAGCAAGTTTATCTACAACTTTTTTCCTAGCATCTCTTCTTGTATTATTTTCTATAAGCATATTATTTACTATAACAGTAGTTAATCTTTCATCTTCTAATAATATAGAAACATTATATCTTTGTTCTAATTCTTCCTTAAATAAAAAAGTTTCTTCGCTTCTCTTACTAATACTGCCATCTAAATTTATAGGGTTGCCAAGTACTACAGTTTCTATTTTATATTTTTGAAAGTATTCATCTATTTTTAAAAATAAATCTTCTTTAGTTTTAAACTTAATAGTTTCTATAGGACTAGCTAATATCTGTGCTTCATCGCTTATACTAATACCTAAAGTAGTACTACCATAATCCATTCCAAGTACTCTCATTTAACAAAATCCTTTAACATATATTCTATAATATCTCTACGAGATAACTTTTGTATTCTACTTCTACATTCTTTATAACTAGAAATATATCCTATTTCTCCAGTAAGTAAATACTCAGTTATTTGTTTTAATGCATTATAGCCTTTATCTTCTAAATCCAAACAAATTGACTTTAAAACTTCTTTTGAATTTTCATATTTAATACTTTCTGTATCTACTACAATTGTTTCGTCCATACTACACCTCACTCGTAAAATAATTTTAACATTTTTATCATCTTTTTACAAGAAAAGGGTAAAAAGGTATACATTTAATTCATGATAATTTATTTTATAAATTACATAAACTTTCTTAAAGAAACAACACTATCATTACTAAAATAATTACTACTTAAAACTTCAGTTATTTGAAATCCATTATTTAAAAATGCTTCTCTAATTGTTGGATGTAAATATCCATATAATGCTTCTATATTACAAACAGGAAACTTCTCTAATAATTCTTTAAACTCTCCTACTTTCGATGATTCATTACTCATATATATCCAAAAGAAAATATTAGACGCTAATAATATATCATAACTTTTTCCATTTAAATGATCAGGCAAAGTTCTTAAATCCACATTATAAAACTTAGGTAAAGTAAATTTAGTGTCACTCACTATTGCCTTTAATTTATAAAATTGTTCCTTAGAAAAATAAGGAATTATACTACCACTATCATATTTGGGATAAGTAACATCAGATAACTCTAAAAAACTAGAAAGCCGCTTACCTTTACTAAATATTTCTTTTTCTAATTTTTTTAATGTACTATATGGCAAATGCTCTTTTAACCTATCATAAAGCGCTCTATCATTTAAATGCTTAACTACAAAATAATCATAAAATTCATCATACGAAAATAAGCAAAGTCCCCAATACTTAAACAAAATATAGTCCCATGTATTAGGGTTTGTATCATAAACTTCTACTTCTCTTGCTCCAAATAAAACACTTGAAAAATATTGATCAGAACTTCCTAAAACAGTTAAAACTTTAGCGTTTTGAAAACTATATATATCCTTTAAACAAGTTAAATTTTCATTAGTAAATGCATAAACTTTTTCCATTATTTCTCCTATCTATATATTCAAAGATTTTTTCATAACTTCTTCTTTTTTCTCATATTCTTCAATTCTTAATTTAAAAATTAATTCAAAATAATCTTTGTAAAAATCACTTAATATAATATTAACTTCACTTAATTCATAAAATAGACTACTAAAATCCATTTGAGAAACAGTTTTAATCATACTTGGAACTAATAAAAGAACTTCTTTTATTAAATTAAAAATATAAGAATCTTTTCTTGGAACAAAACACGCACTTAATAATTCATCTATTGAATTTTCTGTTACATCTCCAGGAAAAATTCTAAATTTAGTTCTAGCCCCACGATACCTTTCTATTAATATGTCTTTAGAATCAGAACTTACAAAATTATACATTTTACTATAATTAGTTATAGATAGAAAACTACCAGCTGAATCATATCTAGGAGTATGAGAAAGTGTATCATCAAATAACGATAAATTCTTAAAATGTCTATCTTTTTGACAAGTAAAAATATCTAAAATATGGCTATATAACCAAAATTTTATGTTTTCTTTAATTTTTTCTTCTGAAATACCTCTTGAACACAAAAACACAACATAAGTATATAAATCATTACTTAAAATATTTATCTCGCACAAATAATTTAACATAGGATTAACAATCTTACCTTTAGTAAAATCAAGAGTAAGAACACCCTTTCTCCCTTGATAAATAGCAGCATCATATTGAGCATTTTCTATACCTAACTGACGAGCCATAAGTTCATTAATTAACTCTTTTATTTCTTCAAGAGGTCCATTGTTTCCTTTAAATAAATAATATTCACCATCTATTAAAAACCATTCCTTATCTTTTCTTGAACCATGAACAGATATAAGTAAAGGTTCTTTTTTTATTTCTTCTAATTTAATATATCCATGTTTATCTCTATATTTATTAAATTTATAAATCATTAACTAAACCCCCATAAAAAATTTCTAGTAAAATATTTTATCATATATACTAGAAAAATAAAATTCCATCTTCTAAAAAAATGCAAACTTTTAATATAATAGAAGAGATTGTATTAAATAATATCAAAAGTAATAAACAAATATTGCAAAAAAACTAACTGGAAGTAATTTTCTAGAGTAAAAAAACAAAAACCTAGGTATAACCTAAGTTTAAAACACTTATTTGGTGCGTGAGTAAACCACATTTGGAAATTCGCATACAGGCTAATTTCTAAATCAATCATAACATCATTTATATAGTTTTGCACCTAATAATCTAATCTTTGTAATTTGTTATTTTTAAAATTCCTTTTTCAAGTATAAATGTTCTGATATTTTATAAGAAAGCAGTAACACTATTACTACTACTATTGGCAATATAATCATCCAATAATGATTTAATAGTGTAATTATTGCTGGTGGTATTTGAATTTTCAAATCACTTTTCATTAGTAATGCTGCAATACTACTGATTCCAAATACTCCTACAAATATACCAATTCTACTTTTTTCAATCCCATATTTATAAATAACTGGATATAACACAGACTGTAAGATAAGCATTGCTGCAAAACATCCCAATGTTGTATATAAAATTTCTTTGAAATCTAGGCTATTTTGACTAATTCCTATTATCATAGTCATAATAACAGTTAGTATTATTGAAACAGATATTATTATTAAAGTAGATATATACTTTGATTTAACTGCGTTTTTCTTTCCATTTGGTAGTGATGTTATAAAACCATCAGTTTTATTATATTCATCATAACTAAAAGTACTCATAACAATCATTACACTCATAAAAGCAGGTATAAAAGCAAAATTACCATTTCCGTTTATAGCCATAATTGTGAAAACTACAAAAATGATTGCCAAAGTTTTGATATTTCCTTTTATCATTAATAAATCTTTTTTTATTAAACCTAACATTATTCTCCCCCCTTTATCATAAGTACCATTAAATCCTCTAGAGTTACTTTATCTATAATACAATTTTTATATTTTTTACTTATTTTTTCTTTGTCTTTAACTAAAATATTATAATCATATTTATTTTTTCTATAAGATATAATATCTTCTTTTTCAATATTTTTAAAATAATCTATATCACATTTTAAAACACCATAGTTGTCCATAATACCATCTCTTGTATCTTCTAAAACAATTTTACCCTTATCTATGAAAATTATATTATCAGCGATATGTTCCAAATCACTTGTGATATGAGTAGATAGTAAAATCGTATGATCTTCATCAGAAATGAATTTTAAAAATATATCTAATACTTCACTCCTAACAACAGGATCAAGTCCACTTGTTGGCTCATCTAATATTAAAAGCTTTGCGTGATGTGAAAGTGCAGTCGCTATTTCTAATTTTTTTCTCATACCTTTTGATAATGTTTTTATCTGTTTATTAGGGTTTATACCAAAATCTTTTAAATAATCAGAATAAGCACTTGAGTCCCAATTTTTATAAACATCTTTCATAATAGAATCAATGTCTTTTACAAATAATATTTCTGGTAAAAACATATCATCTAATACAACTCCTATATCCTCTTTAATTGTGCTTTCTTGCTTTTTATAATCTTTTCCAAATATTTTAATGTTCCCACTATCAATATGTAAAATATTTAAAATTGATTTGATAAGTGTTGTTTTCCCTGCACCATTTTCACCGATAAGACCAACAATTACACCACTAGGGATTTTTAAATCAATGTCACCCAACTTAAATTTTGGATCATATTTTTTTACTAAATTATTTATTTCTATTGCATTTTTCATTCTTCATCACTCTCCATTAAATACTTAAATAAATCCATTACATCCTTATTACTAACATCAAACTTTTTGGCTATTAGAATAATATTAGATATATATTCTTCAATATCTTTTATTGCCTGTTCTT
>CAOJDZ010000008.1 GCA_948433815.1 uncultured Clostridia bacterium | reverse complement strand
CAAATAAGTTTACGATTTTTAAAAGAAAATGCAGTTGCTAATAAACTTGAAACTTGCTATGTAGATGAAATAACTTTAGTAAATGAATATTTAGTAAGAGCAATTCAAGTATTTCTTTGCAGTAAATATATGGAAGATGATTATATTCTAAATCAAATTATATATCATAAAAAACGTGGATATATATACATAGAAGATATAATAAACCTACTTATTAAAAAAGATGATTTTAATACCTTTGAAGATTTTTATAAGAATGAAATAGTGTCATATTTTACAAATTTAAATGAAAAATTAAATAACTCCTAATAATTAGGAGTTATTATTTTGTGTAATTATGCTTTCTATATCTTCAATAATATATGATGGTTCTGTTCCTTTAATATAATAAAGAGCATCTTTAACAGATAAATCTGAAGTACTGCCACTAATAGGATTTACTATAGTTGCTGTAACACCCTTAGGAATATCATACCAGTTAGATTCCTTTCCTTCTAAATATGCTTCTATTGCTCTAGCCCAAATTCTTTTAGGAACCTTAGAAGAAACTACGTCAACATCTCTATTATCATCAAACCCGTTCCATACCATAACTAAAGCGTCAGGATTATAACCTACTACCCAATAATCAGCTGAAGTAGTCCCAGATTTAGCCGCATACTTTTTAGTAAGCATCCCACTTACACTAAGTAAAGTTGGAGAAGCATAATCTATATAATCATAATTATACGTTTTACTCATCATTTCATTTAAAATAAAAGTATATCTTTGATCTAAAACCTGCTCCTCTTCATAATCTGCTTCATAAATAACATTATCATCTAAATCGGTTACTTTTCTAATTAACTTTGCTTCATTTTTAATTCCATTATTTGCAAGCGTAGCAAAAGCATTACTAAAATCTATCATACCAATCTCAGTAGTACCGAGAGCTAAAGAAACATTATTAGGAAGTTCTGTTTTAATTCCCATTCTATTTCCAGTATCTCTTAACATACTAGTCCCTAAAAATAAATGAGTTTTAACAGCAAAAATATTATCAGATAAAGCAAGTGCATTAGCCATAGTAATAGCTTTATTTGCGTATCTACTCCCAAAATTACTTGGTGAATAAGTTTCTTCATTCCCAATAGAAAATGTAGTTGCCTCACTCACAAACGTAGAAGAAGCAGTCATACCATTCTCTAAAGCGGCATAATAAAGAATTGGTTTAAAAGTAGAACCTACTTGTCTTTTAGACATAGTTACCCTATTAAATTGACTTTCGTTATAATTCTTACCCCCTATTAAGGCGACTATATTCCCAGTCTTTGGTTCTCTAATTAAAGCTCCAACTTGAAGTTCCCCAGTATCAGCCATTTCTTCAGAAATAATAGCCTCCAATTTCCTCTGAGCCTCATTATCTAAATTAGTATAAATTTTTAATCCTCCTGTTTCTATCAAAGACTTAGGTATCTCAGAAATATTATTTAATTCACTAATAACCGCATCCTTATAATATAAAGAACTCACAATATAGTTATTAGGCTTTTTACCGTGAAAACTTAATTCTTGATTATATGCTTCATTCATCTCATTTTCACTAATATAACCATTGGTAACCATACTTTGAAGAACAATTTTTTGCCTCTTCTTAGCATTGTCATAATAATATATAGGATTATAATAAGTAGGATTTTTAGGAATACCAACTATTATAGATGCTTCTGCTAAAGTTAAATCCTTAGCATTCTTATTAAAATAATAAAGACTAGCATTTTGTATACCATAGTTTCCCGCTCCATAATTTATAGTGTTTAAATATCCTTCTAATATCTCATCTTTAGAATAATGAACCTCTAATTCAAAAGTTAAAAATGCTTCCTCTATCTTTCTTTCCCAAGTCTTATCAAAAGTTAAAAACAAGTTTTTTATATATTGCTGAGAAATAGTAGATGCCCCTTGATCAAATTCCCCACTTTTAAAATCAGCATACAAAGCCTTTAAAATACGTAGATAATCAAATCCATTATGAGAAAAAAAGTTCTTATCCTCAGTCGCAACTATCCCGTCAATCGCATACTTACTAATATCTTTTAAAGAAGTCCAAGAAGTATTATTAGTATTTTCATAAAACACCTCATCTTTATTATCATACATAACTATTCTATTCGAATTATGAATATCCATTTTAGGTGTAATATAAGCATACAAATAAAACCCCATTAAAATTAGAAGTCCCATAACAAATAAAAAACAAAAACTTTTCCAAATAAAGTAAACTTTTTTCATAAAATCTCCTACTTATTATTATTAAAAAATTTTCTGAAAATATAAGCAAAAAACACATATAAAATTCACATAACTGGAATATAATAAAAAAGATTAATTAAAATTACTTGATTTATTACAAAATATCAGTATAATTTTAGTGGAAAAGAGATGGTGATTAAAATGAAACTAAAATCATTAAGCAAGGAAGAAATAGAACTAATGTCATTTGATGATTTAGCATATGAAATACTAAAAGAAAAGGGAAAGAAGATGAAAACTGCTGATATATTCGGAACTATTAAAGACTTATTAAATATGAGCGAAGCAGAATATGAAGCAAGAATCGCAGATTTCTTCACTTTACTAGCAACTGAAAAAAGATTTATACAACTTGATAAAGGTTTTTGGGATTTAAGAGAAAACCATACAGCAAAAATAGAAATAGATGATGTTGAAGATGAAGAAGAACTAGAAGAGGAAATTGAAGAAGAGACTGACACAGAAGATGAAGATAGTATTTTCTTAGATGAAACAAAAGAATCAGATGATGATGAAGCAGATGACGAACTTAAAGATTTTGTAGTACTAGATGAAGAAAATGATGGTGAACTTTAGCTTTAATTAACTTAATATAAAGTGAAAGGAGACCTAAAATGTTAGAAAGATTAAAAATAATAGAAGAAAGATTTAAATTTTTAGATGCTGAGCTTATGAAACCAGAAGTATATAATGACTTTAAAAAGATGAAAGAATTATCAAAAGAAAAAACATCTTTAGAAGAGTCTGTTGAAGCATATCATAAATATAGTACGGTTCTAGATGATATAGAAGCAGCTAAAGAAATGATGCATGATCCAGAAATGGCTGATTTTGCAAAAGAAGAATTAGAAAGACTAACTACTGAAAAAGAAGAATTAGAAGAAAAGATTACTATACTGTTACTTCCAAAAGATCCAAATGATGACAAAAATGTTATTATGGAAATAAGAGGAGCTGCTGGAGGAGATGAGGCTAATATCTTCGCTGGAGATCTATTTAGAATGTACTCTAAATATGCTGAAAAAGAAGGCTGGAAATTAGAAATAACTAATGAAGTTCCAGGAGAAGCTGGAGGTTTCGCGGGTATAGAATTTATGCTTTCTGGTGAGAATGTTTATTCTAAATTAAAATTTGAAAGTGGCTCTCACAGAGTACAAAGAGTCCCTGCGACAGAAACACAAGGAAGAGTGCATACTTCAACTGCTACAGTTTTAGTTATGCCAGAAGCAGAAGATGTTGAAGTAGAATTATTAGATAAAGATTTAAAAATAGATGTATGTAGAAGTTCTGGTGCTGGTGGACAATGTGTAAATACCACCGACTCAGCAGTAAGAGTAACTCATATTCCAACTGGTTTAATGGTATATTGCCAAGTAGAAAGAAGTCAAATTAAAAATAAGGAAAAAGCCTTAACTATATTAAAGTCAAGACTTTATGACTTAAAACTTAAAGAACAGGAAGAAGCACTAGGCGCAGACAGAAAAACAAAAATAGGAACAGGAGACCGTTCTGAAAAAATTAGAACATATAACTATCCTCAAAACAGACTTACTGACCATAGAATTGGACTTACTTTAATGCATTTAGACAAAGTAATGGAAGGAAACCTAGAAGAAGTTATAGAATCCTTAATAACTGAAGATCAAAAATTAAAAATGGGCGTAACAAATGAATAAAGATTTAAACATATCAAATTTAGAAATAAAAGAATTAAAAAAATTAAATAAATATAATGAAGAAAACATAGCCAAAATTGAATCAGGGTATCCTGTTCAATACATAATTGGCTATGTTAATTTCTATGGATTAAAAATAGAAATAAATGAAAGTACACTTATACCTAGATACGAAACAGAATATTTAATAGAAAAAACAATTAACTATATAAAAAAATATAACTTTAATAACCCTAAAATATTAGATATGTGTACAGGTTCTGGGTGTATAGGTTTAACTTTAAAACATGAAATAAAGAATTCGAATGTAACTATTAGTGATATTTCTGCTTCTGCTTTAGAAGTAGCAAAACAAAACAAAGAAACCTTAAAACTAGATGTAGAAATAATAGAAAGTGATTTGTTCAATAGTATTAAAACAAAAGACTTTGATATTTTAATTAGTAATCCACCTTATGTAACGGAGACAGAACCTCTTCCAAAAAATGTCTTATTTGAACCACACTTAGCATTATACAGTAAAAATAATGGAACTTATCATATTGAAGAAATACTAAAAAGAGCTAAAACTTATTTAAAAGACAAATTTATAATTGCCTTAGAAATAAATGAAAAAAGTGAACAGCCTTTAACAGAAATAATAAAAAAATATTTTGACGAAAACATTAAATATAGTTTTGAGAAAGACCTAGCAGGAAAAACAAGATACTTATTTATAATTAAAGATTAAATTAAAAATAAATTAAATTGAATAAAAAAAGAATAAACCAACCAATATTAATTAGAAAGGTTGGTTTTAAAATAATGAAAAAAACATTAATACTACTAGCAAGTCTCTCTCTACTCTTTATGTATAATACAAACACAGATGATTACATAGTAGTACCAAAAGACTCAATAAGATTTAGAATTATACCTAACAGTAACACTTTAGAAGACTTACATATGAAAGAAAAAGTAAAAGAAGAAATAAATAATGTAATAAATGATATAGAAAAATCAAACAACATCGAAGAATCAAGAGATAATATAATCTCAGGCATACCCATAATTGAAGAAAAAATAGATAACTTATTTGAAAATGAAAAATATAATAAGCCTTATAAAATAAAGTTCGGTATGAATTACTTTCCAGAAAAAACATATAAAGGAGTAAAATATGAAGAAGGAAACTACGAGTCTATGGTAATAGAAATAGGAGAATCTAAAGGAGACAACTATTGGTGTGTTTTATTCCCTCCATTATGTCTTATTGAAGCAGAAGAAAGCGATGATGTAGAATATAGTTGTTTCATAGGTGAAATAATAAAAAAATTCTTTAATTAAGCATATAAAATGAAATGTTATCTATAATTAAATAGGTGACATTTTTTGGAAATAATAACATTGATTATAATTGGTTTATCCCTAAGTATAGATGCTTTTACTTTATCTCTTGCTTATGGGTTACTTAATATATCTAAAAGAAAGATATTTATAACTTCTCTTTCTGTTGGTATATTTCACTTTATCATGCCTTTATTTGGTTTAGCAATTGGCCATATCCTAACAGACATGATACACGTAAATTCTAAATACATATTAATAACTGTTTTAATAATAATTCTTATTGAAATGATTAAATCTCTAAATGAAAAATCAACTGAACACAACTTATCTTTAATAAACATACTAATTTTCTCGTCTCTTGTATCTTTTGATAGTTTCTCTATAGGTATAGGACTTGAGTTCATAACAGATAAAATATTTCTAGGTTCCATAATTTTTAGTACTTTATCATTCACATTTACATATTTAGGATTCAAATTAGGTAAATATTTATCACAAAAGGCAGATAAATATGCTAAAATAATAGGTATTATAATGTTATTCATTACAATAATCTATTTCATTATAAAATAAAAGTAATTAAAAACTATTAACTATAGTTAGGTTTCAGGAGGAAATATGCCAAAATTAAAAGTAACAGGTGGAAATTTATTAAGTGGAACAATAGAAATTAGTGGAGCAAAAAACAGTGCAGTAGCATTACTACCCGCTGCATTACTATGTAAGACTAAAAGTACGATATTTAAAGTACCAAAAATTAGAGACATAGAATACTTATTAAAAATTTTAAAAGTATTAAATTGTGATTATAATGTTATAGAAGATGAAATAATAATTGATACAACGAATTTAAAAAATGCTCCAATACCAGAAGAATTAAGTGAACAAATGAGAGCATCATACTATTTTATGGGAACTCTACTTTCAAGATTTAAACATGTAGAAATATCATTTCCAGGTGGATGTGTTATAGGTGCAAGACCGATAGACTTACATATTAAAGGTTTCGAGGCTTTAGGTGCAAAAGTAGAACTAATAAGAAATAAATATATAATTCATGCAGAAAAATTAATAGGAACAAGAATTTATTTAGACTTCGCAAGTGTAGGAGCTACTATTAATTTGATGTTAGCCGCAACTGGTGCTGAAGGCGAAACTATTATAGAAAATGCCGCAAGAGAACCAGAAATAGTAAATGTAGCATCTTTCTTAATAAGCATGGGATGTAAAATAACAGGCGCAGGAACTAGTACGATAATAATTGAAGGAAATAAAGAAATTGATAATGGTGTAACAGAAGTATTCCCAGACAGAATTGAGGCAGCAACTTATGTAATATTAGGCGCACTAGCTGGAGATAACTTAACAATCAAAGGATTAATAAAAGATCACATTAATGCTATTTTAATTAAACTAAAAGATGTAGGAGTAGAATTTACCGCAAATGAAACAGAAATAACCTTATCAAAATGTCAAAATCCAAAAGCTACTAATATAACCACACAAGTTTATCCAGGCTTTCCAACTGACGCGCAACAACC
This sequence comes from uncultured Clostridia bacterium, assembly GCA_948433815.1. Classification (GTDB taxonomy): domain Bacteria; phylum Bacillota_I; class Bacilli_A; order RF39; family UBA660; genus MGBC139354. The sequence continues at coordinate 4,332 of CAOJDZ010000008.1, read as the reverse complement.
ATTTACTGTGCTTTTAACTCAAGCTAAAGGTGAGTCTACTATAACTGAAACGATATATGAGTCTAGATACATAAGCGCAGGTTTATTAAAAGAAATGGGAGCAAATACTACTTCTTCTGGCAATATATTAAAAGTAATTGGAAAAACACCACTTCATGGAGCTGAATTATATGTTCCTGATTTAAGAGGAGGAGCCGCCCTACTTCTAGCTGGACTAATCGCAGATGGTGAAACAATATTGGATAACATATCACTTATTTTAAGAGGATATGAAGACATTGTAGAAAAATTAACTAATGTAGGTGCTAAAATAGAAATAATTGAGTAAAATATTACGAGGATGATAAAAATGAAAAAGAAAAAACTTGTAATATTTTTTCTTGCATTAGTCGCAGTATATCTAATTTATAATTTCACTTACAAAGAAGAATTTACTTATTTAGCAATTGGAGACGATTTAGCCAAAGGTCACACCCCATTTGATACCTATGGACAAAGCTATACAGATTTTGTTTATGATTATTTAAAAGAACACAATAACGAAGTAAAAATAAATAAAGAATTTATAGAAGAAGATTTAAGAATTAAAGACCTGCTAACCAAAATCAAAAACGCAGAATCTCAAGGAGGCAAAACTTTTACACGAGCAATAAAAGAAGCAGAACTAATAACCATATCTATAGGAAGCGAAGAACTCTTTAGTAAATTAAGATCTAATTATGAACTTTATAAACTAAATAGCCAAAAACTTTTTGATTTTATTGATGAAATGACAAAAGAAATTGATGAACTCATAAATGAAATGAAAAAAATAAAGAAAACAGAAATTTATCTTATAGGCTACTATAATCCGTTATTTGAAGATGATGCTAGCGAATCTAAATTAGATAGTATATTTAACTATTTAGATATAAAACTAAAAGAAATAGAAAAAAATCACAAGATTCACTATATATCCATTCATGATAAATTTAAGAAAAAAAGTAATTACTTACCAAATCCTAATCACGCATTTCCGTCACTAGAAGGATATAACTATATCGCAGAAGAAATAATAGAAGAATTGGATTAATAAATTTTATTGACTTAAAAGACCGGCTTTGCTATCATTAAAGCGAAATTAGGTGAAGTCATGAAAAGAAAAACACAAAAAATAAATCTATTAAAAAACATAAAACGTTTATGGAAATATATTAAAACAAGTAGATTTAACTTAATTGGTTATCTACTCGTAAGTATTACTGAAGGAATAATAAGTGCTATACTACCTCTAATCTCTGCTAAAATAATTTTAAATCTTACAAATGGCTTAATGAATCAATTAGTATTTTCTGCACTTGCTGTCTTTATAATAGATATGGTAGCTTATACTTTAGGATATCTTAAAGGATACTTTTATTACAAAATATATCTAAAAACTTTAGTCGACTTACAAGTCGCAATTGCTAGAGAAACTTTAAAAATAGAAATAAGTGAGATAGATAAATCAACAACAGGACTATTTATTGACAGATTAAATAATGATACCAAAGAAATATCAGGAGTATTCATGGAATACTCTTACTGGATGTCATATGTTATATCTAATTTAGGTGTACTAGTCGCAATCTTTATTTTAAATAAATATCTATTTATATATGCTGTAATAGTTTCTCTTATAATTTTTGCAATAAATAAAAAGAGACTAAGAAGACAATATGAAATTGAAAAAGACTTAAAAGTTTTACAAGAAAAAAAGACAAGTCTTACTAGTGAAATAATAAGAGGAATAAGAGATATCAAAGTTTTAAATGCTTCTAATAATGTATTAGAAAAAACTATGGCAAAAATAAAAGATGCAGCTAATGAAGAAAGCAAAAATTTAAATGTTCACAGATCATATTTTACGTTAGAAAATTATTTTAGAGGAATAAGTGATTTTGCCTTAATACTATTTGGGATATTTTTATATAATAACAACCTAATAACTATACCTACATTTGTAATAATATACAATTATCAATCAAAAGTTAAAAATCTACTTATTGGCGTAGTAAACTTACTTGAATATAATAAAAAATTTGCCCTAGCCGCTAATAGAATATTTGAAGTAATAGATAATCATAAATTTAAAAAAGAGACATTTGGTAATACTGAAGTAAATAAACTAGAAGGAAATATTAAATTTAAAAATATAATATTTGGATATGATAAAAATAAAAAGGTATTAAATAAATTAAATTTTGAAATCAAACCAAATGAAACAGTAGCATTTGTAGGTAAAAGTGGTGTCGGTAAATCGACTATATTTAGTTTAATAACTAAACTATATCACGCAGATTCAGGAAATATATATTTAGATAAACACAATATTAATGATTTAACTTGCGATTCTATTAGAAATAACATGTCAATAATTACTCAAAATCCATATATATTTAACTTTTCAATTAAAGAAAATCTTCAACTAGCGAAAGACAATGCAACCATGAAAGAAATAAGAGAAGCTTGTAAAATGGCATGTATAGACGATTATATAATGTCCCTTCCAAAAAAATATAACACTATTCTAGGAGAAAATGGAGTAATTTTATCTGGAGGTCAAAAACAAAAAATAGCCATCGCAAGAGCCCTTTTAACTAAAACAGAAATAATACTATTTGATGAAGCAACAAGCGCACTTGATAATGAAACCCAAAATGAAATACAACAAGCTATACGTAATATGAAAGGTGAATACACAATACTTATAATTGCTCACAGATTATCAACTGTAGTAGATAGTGATAAAATATTTGTAGTTGATGAGGGAAAAGTCGTAGACAGTGGAACTCATAAAGAATTATTAAAAAAATGTGAATTCTATAGACACTTATACGAAAAAGATTTAGAGACAAGTAAATAAAAAAGAGTTTAATAACTCTCATAAACACTAATTAAAATAGTGTTTTTTTATATCTAATTCAACTTCTAATATAAGCCTCTAAAAATAAATTAATGTCTCCGTCCAATACACCACTCACATCGCTAGTCTCAATACCAGTTCTTAAATCTTTAACCAGATTATATGGTTGCATCACATAGTTTCTTATTTGACTTCCAAAATTAACATCCATAACAGAACCTTTTAAAGCATTAATTTTTTCATCTATTGTTTGTTTTTCTAATAAAAATAATTTGCCCTTTAGAATCTCTAAAGCTTTCTCTTTATTCTTAATTTGACTTCTCTCATTTTGACAAGTTACAACTATATTAGTAGGAATATGAGTAATTCTAACTGCCGAATCTGTAGTATTAACACTCTGTCCCCCAGCTCCACTACTTCTAAAAACATCTATTCTTAAATCTTCTTCTTTAACATCTATTTCTACTTTAGTATTAATCTCAGGTGTAACCAAAACAGATGCAAATGAAGTATGCCTTCTTTTATTTGAATCAAAAGGACTAATTCTAACTAAACGATGAACCCCAGTTTCCCCTTTTAAAAACCCAAAAGAATTCAAACCTTTAACATGTATAAAAACACCTTTAATACCAACTTCTTCACCAGGCTGTTCACTAATAATCTCGTATTTATAATTATTTTTTTCAAGATATCTAACATACATTCTTTTAATCATATTAGCCCAATCATTACTCTCAGTACCCCCAGCCCCACTATGAATTTCAATATATGCATTATTTCTATCAAATTCACCAGATAATAAAATTTCCGTTTTAAGAGTTTCTATGTTTTTTTCTATAACACTAATATCCTTTTCTATTTCCTTATAATCATTATCACTCAAGTCCATATCTATAAGAATTAAATCGTCTTCAATCATATTATTAGTCAAATCAAATAATGAAACACTAGATTTTAGACTAGATATTTCACTCATAACTTCACTTGAGTCTTCCCTATTCCAAAAGCTCTCATCCCTACTCTCTTTTTCTAATAACAAAATTCTTTCTTTCTTATTGTCGTAGTCAAAGTGACCTCCTAAAAGATTCTGTTTTTTCTTTAAATTCTTCTAATATATTTTTTAAATTTTTCTTATCCATAACTATTCTCCTTTAATTATTTCTACTTCGTCCCCATTTTTAAGACCCATCGCATTAGCTTCATCCATATCCAAATGAAGTTCTAAATTATAATTCTCTTTAGCTTTAACTAAAACCTTATCAAGTCTTCCACCTCTGTCACCACTCACTAAAACACTAACTTCATCTCCATCATAAAGTCCATATTCATCTTGTTTTTCACTATTAACATGTATATGTCTATTCGCAATAATACAAGAATTCTTACATAGTAACTTGTATGATATATATAGTCAGTTTACAAGAGAGATTTTGTATGTTATTACTGAC
>CAOJDZ010000007.1 GCA_948433815.1 uncultured Clostridia bacterium | reverse complement strand
AATTTAGAAGAAGGTTTTAAAAGATACTATAAAAAACTAGGAGGAATACCAAGATTTAAAAAGAAAGGAGTAAGCTCAAGTTATAGAACAAACAATATAACAAATACATATAAAGATAAAACATATAACAGTATAAGTGTGGACTTAAAAAGAAATAATATTACCTAAATTAAAAGAAGAAAAAATAAAAAATTAAATAAATTTAAAGGAGAGATAAAAATGTTATTTGAAATGCAAGAATATAAAGAAGTAACTTTTGATGATATTAAACATATTAACGAATTTGGAAACGAATATTGGGAAGCCAGAGAGTTAATGTTAGTTTTAGGATACTTAAAATGGGGCAATTTTAAAAAAGTAATCGATAAAGCTAAAATAACTTGTGAAATAAGTAATAATCAAGTAAATGAACACTTTGCCAACGTCGGGAAAGTGTTAAACGTAGGAAATAATGCTAAAATGAATATAGAAGATTATCATTTATCAAGATATGCCTGCTACTTAATTGTACAAAATGCAGATTCTAGAAAAAAAGCAGTTGCTTTAGGACAAACTTATTTTGCAGTACAAACTCGTAAAATGGAACTTACTGAAGAAGCTTTTTCAAAGCTTACTGAAGATGAAAAAAGATTATATACTAGAACTACTGTTAAAAATAAAAATAAATTTCTATTTGATACAGCAAAAGCAGCGGGAGTAGAAAATTATGGAAAATTTAATAATTACGGATATCGTGGATTATATAATGGAGAAACAGCACAAGATATTGCTAAAAGAAAAGGTATAGATCCAAAAAAAGAAGATATCCTTGATTATATGGGAAGCACTGAACTTGGTGCTAATCTATTTAGAATTACTCAAACAGATGAAGTGCTAAAAAATAAAAATATTAATAATGAACAAGATGCTTGTAATATTCACCATAGTGTTGGACAAGCTGTTAGGCAAACAATAAAAAAAGTTGGAGGAACTATGCCAGAAGCCCTACCAACACCCGAAAAATCTATAAAAGAAATAGAAAAAGAGAATATAAATGTAGAGAATGTGGAAGTGTGATGGAAAGAGATATAAATGCTAGTATAAATATATTAAATGAAGGAATAAGGTTACTAATAGAAAGAAAAATGATAGCAGAATAAACTGATTAAAATAAAACATACCCTATCGACTAGGGGAATATAAGCCTGTGGAGAAAGTAGGTAACGAAGTAAAAGAAGTCGGAAACTAAACTCATGAGGTTTTGGATATGAATTAATACGTAAGTTTTAATTTTCTTTTGTTCACACTTTTACTGTAAAATTAAATAAAATATAATCAATTGTTACAAAATTGTCATATATAGACTAATTATTTAGTGATATAATACAAATGAAGCAGGTGTAATATGAAAGAGGTAGAAAGATTTACTCCAGACATAAATAATGGATTAACAAGTGAACAAGTAAATAATAGATTATTAGATGATTTAAATAACTATGACAGTGGTCCAAAATCTAAATCTATAAAAGAAATTATCGCATCTAACTGTTTTACTTTCTTTAATATGTTAAATATAACATTAGGTGTGTCTGTATTTTGTGCTGGTCTTTTCAGTAATCAAATCTATGAAGGAATTAAAAACTGTTTATTTATAGGAATAATATTTGTTAATTCTTTCATAAGTATAGTTGAAGAAATAATATCAAAAAAAATAATAGATAGATTATCACTTCTTTCTGAATCCAAAGTAACTGTAATAAGAGATGGAAAAGAACAAGAAAAAAATATAGATGAAATTGTTCTAGACGATATAGTAAAACTAAGAAGTGGTCACCAAGTTGTATGTGATGCATTTATTCTAAAAGGAGAAGTAGAAGTTAATGAATCCTTCATAACAGGAGAATCTGAACCTGTCACAAAAAAGAAAGGTGACTTAATATTAAGTGGTAGTTTTATAGTAAGTGGAGTTGCTTTATCTAAAGTAGAACACATAGGAGAAGAAAACTATGTAGGCGAAATAACAAAAGGTGCAAAATACGTAAAAAAAGCAAACTCAATAATAATGGAATCATTTGAAAAAATACTAAAAATTATCTCAGTATTTATAGTCCCTATTGGAATAGTAATGTTCGCAAGTCAATTAGTGATAAATAACTTTAACATAACAAGTTCAGTATTTGGAACTGTCGCCGCCTTAACAGGAATGATACCTGAAGGTTTAGTATTGTTAACTAGTTCAGTAATGGCTGTAAGTATTATAAGATTAAGTAAATACAAAGTCTTAGTACAAAAGTTGTACTCTATAGAAACTCTAGCAAGAGTAGATGTGATATGCTTAGACAAAACAGGAACCCTAACAGAAGGAAAAATGAAACTAAAAGAAGTCATTCCTTATGAAAAAACATCAAAAAGAAAAATAGATAAAATCTTAAATGAAATTTCAAATAACACATTTGATAATAACTCTACAATAATGGCTTTAAAAGATAAATATAAAGAAGAACCAGATTGGAAACTAACAGACTCTATTCCGTTTTCGAGCACTAGAAAATTCTCAGGATATAAATTTAAAGGTGATAATATATTTTATTTAGGAGCACCTGAAATCTTATTTCCAAAAAATAAAAAAATAATTAAAGAAATAAAAAAATACCAAAGTGATTATAGAGTCTTAATCCTAGCCTCTAGTGAAAAATTATTAAAGAGTCCTAAAGACTTAAAACCTTTAGCCTACATTCTAATAGAAGACATAATAAGAAAAAACGCTAAAAAAACCATTGAATACTTCACAAAAGAAGGCGTAGATGTAAAAATAATAAGCGGAGACAGCATAAGTACAGTCTTAGAAATAGCGAGAAAATGTGGACTAACTGATATAAGAGGCGTTGATGTAAGTGAATTATCAGATAGAGAATTATGTGAAAATGTAGAAGATTATGACATATTTGGTAGAGTAACACCAACGCAAAAAAAAGTAATAGTAGAACACTTGCAAAAAGGTGGACATACAGTAGCCATGACAGGAGACGGAGTAAATGACTGTTTAGCCTTAAAAGCAAGCGACTGCGGTATAGCCCTAGCAAGTGGTAGTGAATCAGCAAGAAACGTAAGTGAACTTGTATTATTAGATTCAAACTTTGACTCTTTACCAAAAGTAGTAAAAGAAGGAAGAAGAACAATAAATAATATAGAAAGATCATCATCTTTACTATTAGTAAAAACTATATATACTATATTACTTATAATATTAAGTATTCTTGTAGGCACTAAATATTTCTTCGTTCCAATTCAATTAACACTAATAACTGGGTTCACAATAGGAATACCTTCATTTATACTAGCACTAGAACCAAATAATGAACTTGTAAGTGGAAACTTTTTAAAAAAAATAATAGGTAAAAGTTTACCAGTATCTTTAACAGTAGTATTTAATATAATTGTAATAACAATACTACAGAAACTACTTAATTTATCATTTGAATTAACAAGTACAATGTCAGTTTTATTAACATCAATGACTGGATTCATATATCTATTTAAAATCTGTAAGCCTTTTAACACTTATAGAATAAGTTTATATATATTCTTACTTATAGGATTTATTTCCTGTGCTTACATTGGACATGACTTTTTTGATATAGCTTCTTTAAACTTTAACACAATTATAATATGTATATTATTGTTTCCTTGTTCAATATTCATCTATAAATTTTTAAATAGAATTTTTGAAAACATATTTTTTAAAAACTAACTTAAGGGGGGATTATGAAAAAACTATTAAAAATAATATCTATAATTTTATTAATACTATTATTTATATCATTTGTATATTTAGGAAAAGGATATAAAATGTACAAAAATGCATTAAATGATTTACCAATTAATAAGATGAAAGAAGAAATTAAAAGTAAGAAAAATTATACTAATATTAATGAAATGCCCAAAATATATTTAAATGCAGTCATTTCAATAGAAGACCATAGATTTAAAAAACATAAAGGAATAGATGTAATATCTTTAGGAAGAGCCTTGGTACATGATATAAAAAACATGAACTTTGCTGAAGGAGGAAGCACAATTACACAGCAACTAGCTAAGAATGTATATTTTAGTCAAGAAAAAAAGATAGAAAGAAAAATTGCTGAAATATTTATGGCTTTTAAACTAGAAAAAGAATTAAGTAAAGATGAAATTTTAGAACTTTATTTAAATACTAGTTATTTTGGAGATGGTTATTATACAGTAAAAGAAGCAAGCCTTGGTTACTTCTATAAGAACCCAATTGATTTAACTGACTATGAAGCAACACTACTAGCTGGAATACCAAACGCTCCATCAATATATGCTCCAACACAAAATCCAGACTTGGCAAAACAAAGACAAAGACAAGTAATAGATAAAATGGTTGAATATGGTTATCTAACTAAAAAAGAGGCCAAAACTATATTAAATGAAAATTAATAAATAATATTTTTATGTTATAGTAAAAAATAATTTAGAGAGGTTATTATGAACTCAGAAAAAGTATTTATAGGAGATATAAAAAGATGTATTGATTATACTATGGAATCAATGTTTATATGCGAAGACTCGTTGGAATTTCTGCTTTTGGAACCATAAATGTTAAAAGTGAATTGCAAGAAAAGGGAGCTGTTTTAATCCAAATATCAGACAGAGTATTTGTTCCTTTATCTAAAATAAAATCATTTTTAAGCTACTATATAGCACTTGGAGATTATAGAATAAATGGATTAAATAGTAAGCATCTTATATATGCTGGAATACCTTGTTTTGAAGGGCAACAATTTATTGATGATGATTCGTTAAAGCCTTATTTTAATGAAGATATGCAAAAAAGAGACATAAGCATTCGTTCATTAAAACAAGATGTAAGAAAAAGATAAGAGTAAAATAGACATCAAAAAATTGATGTTTTTTTCTTTAGCTTTCTTCTTAGTAAAAAAAATAGTATAATTTATAATAGGTGATAATATGAAAAATTTATGTGTAATGGATGGAAATGAGGCATGTGCTAGAGCTGCTTATAATTTTACAGAAGTATGTGGTATTTATCCAATAACCCCATCTAGTCCAATGGCGACTTTAACTGATAAATGGGCTAGTGAAAAAAGAAAAAATATTTTAGGAAGTATACCAGAAGTAGTTGAAATGCAAAGTGAAGGCGGTGCTGCTGGTTTTGTTCATGGTTCTCTTCAAGGCGGAAGATTAACTACTACTTTTACTGCTAGTCAAGGACTTCTTCTTATGATACCTTCTATGTACAAAATCGCAGGAGAACTTTTGCCTGGAGTAATTCATGTAGCTGCTAGAAGTTTATCAACTCATGCCTTATCAATATTTGGAGACCACCAAGACATATATGCTGCACGTTCAACTGGATTTGCCCTGCTTTCTAGCGTTAACGTACAAGACTCATATTATCTAGCACTTGTAAGTCACTTATCATCTTTAAAAGGAAGCATTCCATTTCTTCACTTCTTTGATGGATTTAGAACAAGTCATGAAATTAATAAAATAAATATACTAAGTGAAGAACAAATAAAAAATTTAATAGATAAAGAAGCGATAGAAAACTTTAGAAATCGTTCAATTAACATAGAAAAATCAATAACAAGAGGAACAAGTGAAACAGAAGACGTTTATTTTCAAAACACTGAAGTAAGAAATCCTTATTATAATAACCTGCCTGATATAGTAAATAGTTATATGGAAGAAATAAATAATATCGCTGGTACAAATTATAAACCATTTACTTATTATGGTGACAAACATGCTAAACACATTATAATAGCCATGGGCTCAGTAATAGACACTATAAAAGAAGTAGTTGACGACTTAAATAAAAATGGAGATAGTCTTGGAGTAATAACTGTTCACTTATATAGACCATTTAGTTTAAAATATTTTTTAGAAGTTTTACCTAAATCTGTTGAAAAAATAACTGTATTAGATAGAACAAAAGAAGCAGGTTCACTCGCAGAACCATTATATTTAGATATTTGTAATGCTTTAAAAGGAGATAATATAGAAATAGTTGGTGGAAGATATGGACTCTCTAGTAAAGATACAACTCCTAAACAAATAAAAGCTGTTTTTGATAACATGAAACGCCACATAATGAAAGATCACTTCACTTTAGGCATAATAGATGATGTTACAAATACTAGCTTAGAAGAAAAAGACTATTCTATTAATCATAGTTGGAAAGAAATAAAAGTATTTGGTTTTGGCTCTGATGGAATGGTAAGTGCTAGTAAAAATGTCTTAAAAGTAATAGGAAAAAAAGATGGAAACTATATACAAGGATATTTTGAATACGATTCTAAAAAAAGTGGTGGAGTAACAATAAGTCATTTAAGAATAAGTGATAAAGTAATAAATGCTCCATATTACTTAACAGAACCTAATTTAATAGTTGTATCTAAAGACACATATTTAGAAAAATACGATGTACTAAAAAATATAAAAAACAAAGGCATATTCTTACTTAACACAACTAAAACAGATGAAGAAATAAATATATTAATGCCTAATTCTATGAAAGAAGAACTAAAAAATAAACACATAAAATTCTATGTTACAAATGCAGACGTATTAGCTGATAAATATAAATTAAAAGGAAAAATTAATAACATAATTGCCTTATATATGCTAAAAATGCTAGGTTGTTCTGGAGAAGACTTAATCAAATTTAAAGATAACATTAAAGATACTTACAAAGACAAAGGTAAAGATATAATAGAAGCTAACTTAAATGTATTAGATGAAAGTATAGATTATTTAAGAGAATTTGATAAAAGTTTATTAACTGAAACAGAAGATAAAGAACCAGATGAAGGCTTTATAAACAGTATGATACATAGAAGAGGAGATATGCTCAAAGTATCAGATTTTGAGAGTCATGCTGATGGAACATTTGAAGGAGGAGCGTCCCTTTCAGACAAAAGAAAAGTTTCAAACTTAGTACCAAGATGGTGCAAAGAAAATTGTATAGAATGTAACCAATGTGCATTTATATGCCCTCACGCAGTAATTAAACCTTTCTCACTAACAAATGAAGATTTAATAAATGCTCCAATAAAAAAAGAAGATACAATACCAAGTATAGGTGAAAATGAAAAAGGATTTTATTTAGGAATTAACACAGATAATTGTACAGGATGCAGTTTATGTTCAAAAGTATGTCCTGGAAAAAATGGAGAAAAAGCATTAGTAATGGACGCTCCAAAAAATGATACTGATATGATTTGCGATTATTTTAATAACAAGATAACTAATGATACACCTTTCCCTAAATATTCAATAAAAGGATTAGGATTTTCTAAACCGGTATTTGAATTTTCTGGAGCCTGTGCAGGATGCGGTGAAACAGTTTATTTAAGAACACTAACAGAATTATATGGTAATGAAATAGTAATCGCAAACGCAACTGGATGTTCATCAATTTATGGAGCAAGCCTTCCATGTACGCCTTATAAAATTCCTTGGATAAGTTCTCTATTTGAAGATAATGCAGAATTTGGACTAGGCATCCATACAGCATACAAAACAGCAAGAAATAGAATAAAAGAAATAATGATAGAAACTAAAGACGAAGTTGAAATAGAAACAAAAAATATATTTAAAAGTTGGATAGATAATATTGATGATTCAAAAATCACTTTAGAAATCAAAAAAGAGTTAAGTAACAAAAATATAAGACCAGATTTAAAAGAACTTTTAGACTACATACCATCTAGAAAAGTTTGGATAGTAGGCGGAGACGGTTGGGCTTATGATATAGGATATGGTGGACTCGATCATGTATTAAGAATGAATGAAGATATTAAAGTATTAGTTTTAGACACAGAAGTTTATTCAAATACTGGAGGACAAACATCAAAATCAACAAGAGTGGGTGCAGTAGCAGAATTTTCTAATACTGGAAAACTAAAACCAAAAAAAGATTTATTCCAAATTGCCATGAATATTCCTAATGTTTATGTAGCCTCTATCAGTGCAGGTGCTTCCATGAATCAAACTATAAAAGCATTTAAAGAAGCAGAAGAACATAATGGACCAAGTATAATAATTGCTTATAGTCCTTGTATTGCACATGGAATTAGAGGAGGACTTCAAAATAGTATAGATGACCAAAAATTACTTGTAGAAAGTGGTTACAATATATTAATGAGATATAATCCTGAATCAAAAGAATTAACTATTGATTCAAAAGAACCAAACTTCCAAATGTACGAGACAGTATTTGCAAGTGAAATGAGATATAAAAATCTAGAAAACATAAACCCAAAAGATTACGAAAAACTATATATAGAAAACATGACAAGTGCAAAAGAAAGATATGAATATTATTTAGAACTAAGTAAGAAAGAAAATAAAGAAGAAAAGCCTAATAAAAAGGAGTATATTTAAATAAAACTTACCATAAAATAATACATAAGCTAATTTGACATATTTCATATCTATATGATAAAATTTTAACTGTTAGGGGGAGAAAAATGAACAAACAAGAACAAAAAGCTTTTAAAGAATTAAAAAAAGCAACTGATGAAGCAATTGAGGACATATCTATGAACACTTTAGATTTTGCATCTTATGAAAAATATTATCAAAAGTATAAAACATTAAAAACAAAAACAAAAACGTCAGAAAAACCAGAACATAGAAATATGTTTAAAACATTTGCTATTAGTTTAGCATTAGCTTTAAAAGATGCTAGCGTTATATTAATTACTGATACTGACGAAACTTCATATAACCAATCTCAAAAAGAATTAAATGAAGATTTAAGTATAGCAAGAAAAGTAAAAGCTTAGTAAAAAATAAATAAAAGAAACCCGTTTAAAAAAAAGAAACGAGTTTTTTTAATACCAAAATTTACAAATAAAAAAGGATAGCCCCCCTGAGAAGCTATCCGGAAAAAAGAATAAAAAGGGGTTGGCTAGTGTGATACTAGCACCAATTCGCCTAAAGTGAATTGGTAAGTCTATATACTAAATGATAAGTGCAAATTTGTCAACATTTTTTTAACTAAAATAACAATAAAAACACTTTATTTTTTAAATTGTATAAAAATAATTACAATAACTTATTTTCTATATTGTATAAAAGTTTTTACAGGAATAAAATCTAAAAATAATATTCCAAAAATTGCTAGAATAATACACAATTTAAAAGTTACACTTAAATGATTAAATAAAATTAAAATATCTCCTACATTAGGTATTGAATTACTTATAACTCCTACTAAATTTTTTTCTTTAACACATTCATTATCAATATTTTCATTAGCGTCTCCTTTAGTTATTAAACAGGAATTATCACTATTTATATCCACAACTCTATGAATTATAACATTTTTCCATAAAACTTATTTTAACTATAATAAGCTACAACATCATTAATCTTTATCTCTTCAAAGCTAGTTTTTTTAATAATTACAATATCAAACATGTTAAAATTAGGACTCATACTGGGACTCACAATAACACTTATATTTTGCTTTTTATCAATATCTATTTCCTGAGTGGCAAAATATGAAATTATTAGTATAATGAGAAAGATAAATAAGAGTATATTAAGAAAAACATAAGCAATAATTTTCCAAAGTAAAGTTTCTTTATTCTTTAATTTTAGTATATCTAAAATTGCTTTATTTTCATCTTTTATAATACTTTCTCCATGAAGTATTTCAATAACTTGAACATTTAAAATATTTGAAAGATCTTCAAGTAAACTAATATCAGGACAGCTTTTGCCTCTTTCCCATCTAGAAACAGCACGATCTGTTATTGATAGTTTAGAAGCCAAATCTTCTTGAGTAAACCCCATATCTTTTCTCTTTTTGTAAATAAACTTTCCAATTTTATCATAATTCATTTTAATCACCTACCATAATTTTAAAATTATAATTAGGAATTAACAACAAACTTATCGTTGATATAAAAAGAAAACCAAAATCAATTGGTTTCCTATAACTCAAATTGAGAATTATAAAGTTCAGCATAACTTCCGTTTTTATCCATTAATTCTTCATGATTACCTTGTTCAATAATATTTCCGTCCTTCATAACAAGAATCAAGTCAGCATTTTTAATAGTTGATAACCTATGAGCTATTATAAATGATGTTCTGCCTTCAGTTAGCTTATCCATTGCATGTTGAACTAACTCTTCTGTTCTAGTATCAACGTTACTTGTAGCTTCATCTAGTATTAAGAAAGGACTATCTTCTATCATACCCCTTGCTATTGTCATTAACTGTCTTTGTCCAGCAGAAACACTATCATAATCACTAATCATAGAATCGTACGCATTTGGTAAAGTTCTTATAAAATGATCAAGTCCAACTTCCTTACAAACATCTATAACTCTTTCATTACTTACATTTTCTCTATTATAAACAATGTTTTCTCTCACAGTACCATTAAATAACCAAGTATCTTGAAGTACCATAGTAAATAAACTATGAATATTCTCTCTAGTTAATTCACTAATAGGTATACCATCAATTAAAATTTCCCCACCATTAATATCATAAAACTTCATAAGTAAATTTACCATTGTCGTCTTACCCGCACCAGTAGGTCCAACTATAGCAATCTTTTGTCCAGGTTTAGCAGTTGCAGTAAAATCTCTAATAGTAGGTGTATCATTTCTGTCATATTTAAACTCTACATTTTTAAATTCTATATTTCCCTTTACTTTAGACTTATCTAAATACTTAGTAATATTTTCTTGGCTATTCATCTCTTTTTCATCGAGAAATTCAAATACTCTTTCACTTGCGGCGGCCGTAGATTGTAGACTTGTAAGTCCTTGTGCTATTTGTGCTAGTGGTGAAGTAAATAACCTTACATAAGTAATAAATGCTACAATAACACCGAAAGAAATATTACCATTCATAGTAAGAATTGCTCCCACTATACAAACAGCCACATATCCAAAATTACCAATAAAATTCATAAGAGGCATCATCATTCCAGATAAAAATTGACTCTTCTTATTAGCATTGCAAACTTTTTTATTATATAAATCAAATTTTGAATTAGCATCCCTTTTTCCATTATAAACTTTAACTACATTAAGTCCAGAATATACTTCTTCTATATGAGCATTTAAATTACCTAATTCTTCTTGCTTAGCCTTAAAGTATTTTTGACTCTTAGATAAAATACCCATCATAAACAAAAATCCTATTAAACTAGACGCAATAGCAGTTATAGCCATTA
>CAOJDZ010000006.1 GCA_948433815.1 uncultured Clostridia bacterium | reverse complement strand
TAACTAATACTCATGTTAAATTAATATTTGATTTAATTAATAGTGATAAAGCGCAAGCTTTAGTTCATCTACCAAATAATGTTAAAGTTATTAAGTCTTATTTAGAAGTAAGTTTTGGGTTCGATGATGAAGCAGCTGATGAATATGAGATAGAGATTAATGATGTTGTTAATTTACCTGATGGTAAAAATATAGAGAGTATAAATAGTAGTGATGATACAAGTAATTATGTCACTAGGTTAAATACTAAAGAAGTATTATTACCTTTATATGTTAGAACACGAAGAAATGGTGATAAAATTAGTGTCAAAGGTATGGAAGGCCATAAAAAGGTGAATGATATATTTATAGATAATAAAATTTCTAGTAAAGAAAGAAATGTTTGGCCAGTTGTATGTGATGCTAAAGACAATGTAGTGTGGATACCAGGACTAAAAAAAAGTAAATTTGATAAGGAAAAAACTCAAGAATATGATATAATACTTAAGTACTATTAAGAGAGGAGAAAAAATGAAAAAGAAAAATAGTGTTTTAAAACTTTTTGCACCTTATTTTATGTTATTAGTAGTAGTTTTAATAACTATGTATGTATTTAATATTAAAAATGTAGTTGTGCATGAGTTAAATTATAATGAATTTATATCAAATTTGACTAATCAAAAGGTTTCTGAGTTAGAAGTTACACCTAAATCTAAAGAGAGCGTGTATATTTTAACAGGAAAATTAGATGGATATGAAAAGAAAGAAAGTTTTTCTTTAATAGTTCCATATACTGATAGTGTAATTGATAAAGTTTTGGAGGAGTCTAGTAATCAAAAACTAAATGTAGTTGTTAATAAAGACCCAGGAAGTATTAGTTGGGTAAGTGTAGTATTAGATTTTATTCCTATTATACTTATTGGAAGTTTATCTTTTTATCTAATTAGAGTAATGCTTTCTAATGGAAAAGGTGGAACTTTAGATTTCGGAAGAAGTCGTGCTAAGTTAAATCAAGATGGTGGAAAGACAACATTTAAAGATGTTGCTGGGCTTAATGAAGAAAAAGAGGAAGTAAAGGAATTAATAGATTTCTTAAAGAGTCCAAAGAAATTCCAAAAGTTAGGTGCTAGAATTCCTAAGGGTGTTCTTTTAGTAGGGCCTCCTGGAACTGGTAAAACTTTACTTGCTAAGGCCGTAGCGGGAGAAGCAAAAGTGCCATTTTATTATATTAGTGGTAGTGATTTTGTTGAATTATTTGTAGGTGTAGGAGCAAGTCGTGTTAGAGATATGTTTAAACAAGCTAAACAAACAGCACCTTGTTTAATATTCATAGATGAAATAGATGCTGTAGGACGTCAAAGAGGAACTGGTTTAGGCGGAGGACATGATGAACGTGAACAAACTTTAAACCAACTTTTAACTGAGATGGATGGATTTGGAGCTAATGAAGGAATTATAATAATCGCAGCTACAAATAGACCAGATGTATTAGATCCTGCATTACTTCGTCCAGGAAGATTTGATAGACAAGTAACAGTTAATTTACCAGATGTAAAAGAAAGAGAAGCAATTTTAAATGTTCATGCTAAAAATAAGATATTAGCTAGTGATGTTAAACTTAATCATATCGCACAAAGAACACCAGGTTATAGCGGAGCAGATTTAGAAAATTTACTTAATGAAGCAGCTTTACTTGCTGTTAGAAGAAATAAAGAATCTATAGAAATGGATGAAATAGATGAGGCAAGTGATAGAGTTTTAATGGGACCTGCTAAAGCTAGTAAGAAAGTTACTGAGTTTGAGAAGAAAGTTGTTTCTTTCCATGAAAGTGGGCATGCTGTTTTAGGTATAGAACTTCCTAATGGAGAAGAAGTTCATAAAATTACAATTATACCTAGAGGAATGGCTGGAGGATATACTCAAATGCTTCCTAAAGAAGAGAGAACAATGATAATGACTAAAGATGAACTTTTACAACAAATAACTTGTTATTTAGGTGGTCGTGTTAGTGAAGAATTATTTATTGGAGAGATAAGTACTGGTGCTAGTGATGACTTTAAAAGAGCTACTAATATTGCTAGAAGAATGGTAACTGAATATGGAATGAGTGATTTAGGTCCAATGCAGTTTGAACATAGAAGTGGTGAAGTATTTTTAGGAAGAGATTATACTAGTACAAGCAAAAACTATTCTGATACAGTTGCTTTAGAGATAGATAAAGAGATTAGAAAGATTATTGATAGTTGTTATGAAAATGCTAAATCAATACTTTCTAAAAATAAAGAATTAGTTACATTACTTGCTAATACAGTAAGTGAAAAAGAAACTATTACTAAAGAAGAAATAGAAGAAATAGTTAAAGAATATAAATCTGGTAAAAAGTCTAAAAAGACAAAAAAATCAGAGGATAAGAATGAAACCGAAGAATAGAAACTTTGTTTTTTTTCTTTAAGTATATGATTGTATATGTTATAATTTTATTATGAATGGAGAGTAAGGTATGATTTTTAATTTTTTTAATTCTAAACCTAATCAAAAACTTATAAATATAAATGGTTATCTTATCGATGAGAATTCTGGAATACTAATAGATGTTCCAAAAGGCTTGAGTGTTTATACTGTTCCAAAAGAAGTTAAAAAGCTTAGTGGAAATGACTTAAGTCTAATGAATCCTGTTATATCTGCTTTTAGTAAAGCTTCAGAAATAATTTTTGAAGATGGAGGTGTTGAAGAAATACCTAATAATTATTTTACATGTGTAAAAAATAATATAAAAAAAATAACACTACCAGAAGGGTTAAGAAGACTTGGAGATAACAGTATAGATGTAACGGAAGTTCAATTTAATTATCCATCTACTTTAAAAAGTTTAGGGAAAGATATGTATCCAGAAACTAAACATTTAATAATTGGGGAAAATATAGAAGAATTATCAAAAATGTTTGCTTCTCATGATGTGAATTTAGAAAGTATCTTTGTTTCTGGTAGTATAAAAGATTTACCAGCTATGTTTTTAAATCAATGTAAAAATTTGAAAGTTCTAGTATTAAGTGAAGGAGTGGTTACTGCTGGCAAAGATGCTTTTAGAGGTTTAAATAGTCTTTGCTTCATAAGTTTACCCGAAAGTTTTGTTTCTCCTTTAAAAATTTCTTATGATTCACGTTCAGGAGTTAGTAAGAGAGGGAATAGTACATTTGATGGAAAGAAATCTCAAGAATTATTTAATGGTTTTCTAACAGTACAAAAAAGATATAAAGGTAGAGATTATAATTTTCAAGTTAGAAAAAGTGAACTTTTAGAAATGAGATTTGAAAATGGTATGTTAATTGCTAGGCCTATAAATACTCAATTAGGGGCAATAACTCTTTCTTTAGTAGATTTAACTGATGATATTTATAGGATAGATTTCCAAAATAATAAAGTAATTAGTTTGCCTAAGAATAAATTTACTGAGAATGAAAAGATAGAGCAAAGAAATTCTTTATTAAATCAAGATGTAATACTAGAAAGATTTCAAAGTATTTATAAAAGTTATATTATACCGTCTAGTTATTTTAAGAGTTTAGATGTATCTAGACAAAGAAAAGCGAAAACGTTGTTATTTGAATTTTTTGAAAAAAGTGTTTCTAGACATGGTAGTTTAGATATAAATGATGAATTATTATTTTTTGAATATGTAAAAATAGTGCAAGAATTAAGATTAGAGGTTATAAGAGAAGAAATAGCTCAGTTAGAGAAATCAAAATTAGAATGCATAACTAATATGGAAAATATAGAAAGTTCTAAGAAATTTTAGTAAAAATATAATTAGTTTAATATGAAATTTTAAAAGTATTAGACTAATTTTTATTTATCTTATAAAAATACTCACTTTACTTGAAGTCCTATTAAAAAAATGGTATCCTTAATAATAGGCGAATTGTATTTTAAAATGAATATTTATGTTTTAAATTGATTAGATTTGTGCTAAAATTATTTTATAGCGAGGTAGTGTTATGGGAAAGGTTATATCACTTGTTAATCAAAAAGGTGGAGTAGGAAAAACCACTACAAGTATAAATTTAAGTAGTGCGTTAGGACATTTAGGTAAAAAAGTATTGTTAATTGATTTAGATCCACAAAGTAATAGTACTACCGGAATAGGTCTTAATAAGGCAGATATTAAAAAAAGTACTTATGATGTTATAATGCATAGTTGTGATATTAAGGATGCTATTGTTAAAACTAAATTTAAGAATTTAAGTGTAATTCCTTCAATGTTACTTCTTAGTGGTGCTGAAATGGAACTTACTCAGCTTTCATTTAAAGAGAATAATTTTGTTATAGGGGATCAACTTAAAACACAAATAGATTCAATAAGAGATAGATATGATTTTATATTAATAGATTGTCCTCCTACTTTGGGAGCACTTACTGTAAATGCACTTGCGGCTAGTAATAGTGTACTTATTCCTGTTCAGTGCGAATATTATTCACTTGAAGGTGTTACACAACTTTTAAATACTGTAATACTTACTCAAAATACTATTAATCCTCAATTAGATATAGAAGGAGTTCTCTTGACAATGTTAGATGGCAGAACTTTAGTTGGATTAGAAGTTGTAGAGGATGTAAGAAAGTTTTTTAAAGAAAAAGTGTTTAATACAATAATACCTAGACTTGTAAGATTAGTTGAAGCACCAAGTCATGGTAAACCAATTTTGGAATATGATCCAAAGTGTAGAGGTGCACTTGCTTATATTAATTTAGCAAAGGAAGTGATTGAAAGAAATGGAACAAAAGAGGAAAGCCCTAGGGAAGGGTCTGGAACAGCTGTTCAGTAATGAAGCTTTTAATATTGATGAATTTGAAAAGTCTATAGTTGAGACTACATCAAAAGAAGATGTTTTACAAATTAATTTAAATGAACTTAGGAGTAACCCTTATCAGCCTAGAAAAGTTTTTGATGCAGAAAAATTAGAAGAGTTAACTGCTAGTGTAAAAGAATATGGTGTTATTGAACCTATTATTGTTAAAAGAAGCATTAAAGGTTATGAGATAGTTGCTGGTGAAAGAAGAAGTTTGGCAGCTAGAAAAGCGGGGCTTGAAACTATACCTGCGATTGTAAGAGAATTCTCTGATGATGAAATGATGAGTATAGCACTTCTCGAAAATATTCAAAGAGAAGACTTAAATATTATAGAAGAAGCTTTAGCATATAAAAATATGATAGAAACTATGCATTTAACTCAAGAAGAACTTGCTAAAAAAGTTGGTAAGAGTAGAAGTCATATAACAAATATTTTAGGAATTTTAAAATTACCAAAAATAGTTCAAGATAAAGTATTAGCTAATGAAATTAGTATGGGTCACGCTCGTGCTTTAAGTAAGCTTGAAGATGATAATGAGATTTTAAATATGACGGATGCTGTTTTAAAGAATAATATGAGTGTTCGCGATTTAGAAGATATGATATCTACAGGAGGATTTGCTAAAAAAGTAACTATTAAGAAAAAGGAAGAAAAGAATCCTAGACATAATATGATTCAAAGTGTTATGAGAGAAAAAATAGGTACTTTAGTAAAAGTTAATAATAGAAATATAGTAATTCCTTTTGATAGTGATAAGGATTTAGAAAGAATTTTAGAAATTTTAAATATTGATGTGAATTTAGATTAGGTGATTTATGAAATATGGACTTGGTAGTATTGTTATCATGAAGAAAGGGCATCCGTGTGGTGCTAATTCTTGGGAGATAATTAGACTTGGTGTTGATATAAAATTAAAATGTACTAATTGTAGTAGAACTATTATGATGGATAGAATTGAGTTTGAGAAAAAGCTTAAGAAAGTGGTGGAAAATGAAGAATAAAAAGTTTAGTCCTATATTTATTTTTATAATTTTGACTTTTGCGACTATTATTTTAAGTTTTGTATTGTCATTATTTAATTTACAAGCAGAATATAGTACTGTAAATTCTTATACTAATACTCTACAAAATAATGTTATTCAGGTAGAAAACTTATTAAGTGTAAGTGGTATTAAATATATTTTAACTAATACTGTAAGTAATTTTGTTAATTTTGCTCCACTTAGTACTTTGATTATTATTTTAATTGGTATAGGTGTTTTAGAAAAATCAGGATTTGCGAAGACATTCTTTACTTTAATTACACAAAATTCTAGGAAATATACTACTACTTTTGTTCTTATATTTTTAAGTATTATATCTAGTTTAGTTGGAGATATAGGATTTGTTTTATTGCTTCCTATAGGCGCTATGCTTTTTAAATATGGACATAGACATCCTTTAGGTGGTATTATTGCAAGTTTTGCAGGTATATGTTTTGGTTATGGTATTAATATATTTTTAACTAGTATTGATAGTAGTTTGATAAATTTAACTTTAATATCTGCAAAAGTTATTGATGGAAGTTATGCGATTAATCAATATTTTCAATTATTTGTTATGATTTTAGCATTAGTTTTGGCATCTTTTATATTAACACGTGTTACTGAAAAGACAGTTATGCCAAAGTTAGGAAAATATGAATTTGATGAGGTAGAAACATTAGATAATGTTAAGTTTTCAAATAGAGAATTAAGAGGTTTAGTCGTTGCGATTGGTGCTGCACTTTTATATTTAATAGTAATTATTTATATGATAGTACCAGGATTTCCATTTGGTGGTGGACTATTAGATCCAAATGGTACATATTATATTGATAAGTTATTTGGCGCAAATTCTTTATTTAATCAAGGTTTCGTATTTATTGTGACTTTCTTATTTATAATAGTAGGTTTAGCATATGGATTTATGGCTAGAACTGTAAAAGATAATAAAGATGTCAGTGAGTGTTTATCATATTCATTAGATGGAGTAGGTAGTATACTAGTTTTAATATTTGTATCAAGTTTATTTATAAGTACTTTTGAGAAAAGTAATATAGGACTTGTTATAGTTGCTATATTAACTCATTTAGTAAATTTATTTAGTTTTTCTGGAATAGGACTTATTATATTATTGTTTATAGTATCAATAGTATGTGGCTTATTCTATACAGGACTTCAATCTAAATGGCAAGTTATGAGTGGTTTAGTTGTTCCCACAATGATGAATGCAAGTATTAGTCCTGAGTTTACTCAGTTAATATATATGGCTGGTTCTAGTTTGTCTATGGCGTTTACTCCTCTTATGCTTTATTATGTTATTTATCTAGCGTATATGGAGAAATATGATAAAGGAAAGCAAGTGACTTTATTTGGGTCATTTAAGTATATGAAAAGTTATGGTTTAGCAATGTTTGTACTTTGGTTTGTAATTATAATAGGATTTTATATTACTGGATTACCTATAGGTATAAATACTTCACCAGTATTATCATTTTAATTAAAGAGAGGGGATTTTTATGGCACTTAAAGCGGGTATTATTGGAATGCCAAATGTTGGAAAGAGTACACTTTTTAATGCGATTACAAAGAAAAATATTTTAGCGGCAAATTATCCTTTTGCTACTATTGATCCTAATTTAGGAACTGTAATTGTACCTGATAAGAGATTGGAAATTTTAGAAAATATGTATATTCCAGAAAGGCTTATTCCTACTCAATATGAATTTACAGATATCGCTGGGCTTGTTAAAGGGGCATCAACTGGAGAGGGACTTGGAAATAAGTTTCTTTCACATATTAGAGAAGTGGATGCTGTTATACATGTTGTTAGATGTTTTGTTGATAATGATATTATTCATGTAGAAGGAGATATTAATCCTATAAGAGATATAGATATTATTAATTTAGAACTTGCTATCTCTGATATGGAAATTGTTACTAATAGATTAGATAGAATTACTAAGAAGGCTCAAACTACAAATGATAAAGTGGCACTTAAGGAAGTCGATATTCTAAGTAGATGCAAAGAACATCTTGCGAGTGGGGGTGCTCTTAGAAACTTAGGTTTAGATGAAGATGAATTAGAAATAATAAAAGCTTTTAATTTTATTACATTAAAGCCTATGATTTATTTAGCTAATGTTAATGAAGTTGATTTAGTTAATGGAAGTAATCAATACATAAATGAAGTGCGTGAGTATGTTGAATCAATGGGAAGTACGTTAATACTTATGTGTGCTAAAATTGAAAGTGAACTAGTAGAGTTAGAAGATAGTGAAAAGAAAGTTTTTCTTAATGAATTAGGAATAGAGGAGAGCGGACTTGATAAATTAATAAGTGTTACTTATGATACTTTGGGACTTGCTACTTTCTTTACTGTTGGTAGTGATGAAGTAAGAGCTTGGACTTTTAGGAAAGGAATGAAAGCACCTGAATGTGCTGGAATTATACATACTGATTTTCAAAAAGGATTCATAAAGGCAGAGGTTATGTCTTATGAAGATTTAGTTACTTGTGGAAGCGAACTTAAAGTAAAAGAATCTGGAAAAGCGAGACTTGAAGGTAAGGATTACATAATGCAAGATGGAGATATTTGTTATTTTAGATTTAATGTATAATAAGGACTTTAATAAGTCTTTTTTATTTTATTTATATTTTGCTCTTGACAAATTGTTACTCGGGGGGGGTATTATTAACATATAGAAAAGGAGTAAATAATATGGTTAAAGTAAAATGTTGTAAATGTGGTCAAGTTAATTCTGGTAATAATAAATTTTGCGATAGTTGTGGGGAGGAATTAAGATATGAACATAAGAAACAAAAGGGAGTAATAAGGTATATTATTGGAACTATAATTATATTTTTGGGTTTTTCTGCTTGTTTAAATAGTAATTATTTTACAGGTGTAACATTGATGTTTTGTGGAATAAGTTTGTTTCCTGTTATCTATGATACTATATTAAATAGTGTAAAGATAAAATATTTATATGTTTTTCTTCCATTAGTATTTTTTGGTATGTTTTTAGTTTTAAATCCAATTGATGATAGAATTAAGGATAGTATAAGAGATAAAGAAAAGATGTCTCAATATAAAGAATTTTCTTGGCCAAGTAGTGATATTGCTCAATTGATTCCTGTGCCTAAATCAAATATTGGAAAAATAAATTGGGAGAAATCAGACGGCTTTTCAATTGAGGTCAGTGAGACTTCGTTTAAAGATTATAAAGATTATGTTCTTTCTTGTCAGAAAAAGGGATTTGAAGTGAATTATAAAAAAGGCGATAATTATTACTATTCAAATAATGAAAGTGGTTATAGAATTAGTTTAAATTATGATGATGAGTATAAAGTTATGGAAATAAGACTAAATGAAGAGAAAACGTCTAATTCGTCTAATGAGGCAGATATGCCTAATGAGGAAAGTTCTGGTATAAAGGAATTACTTGATAGTTATGAATTGGTAATTAATGAATATGTAGATTTTATGAATAAATATAAAACATCAAATTATAGTGTATCTATGATGAGTGATTATTTAAAAATTTTAGATAAATATACTGAATTTGTAGAAAAAATTGATAAGTTAAATGTTGATGAATTAAATGAAGCGGATATGAAATATTATCTAGATGTAACTTTAAGAGTAACTGAAAAACTTAAAGAGTTAAGTTAAGTCTTAACTTTTTATTTTTTACTTAATTGTTGATATCTATTGGGTTAAGTGCATATAATTTTATGGACTTTTGTTCTTTTCTTTGCTATAATACGCATGAAGAGCAAATAAGCTCCTTGCTTCTTTATTAGAAGCCAATAGACCATAAGGAGGTGAAATGATGAATAAATATGAAATCATGTTCATTGTAAAAGCAGATATTTCAGAAGATGAAGTTAAAGAAACTGTTAAATCATTTGAAAAAGTTTTAACTGATATGGGTGCTAAAATTGTTAATTCAAAAGATTTAGGTCAAAAGAAACTTGCTTATGAAATTAAGAAACAAGTAAGAGGTTTTTATCATTTACTTAATGTTGAATGTGAAAGTGCTGCTGTTAAAGAATTTGATAGAAAAGCATTAATCGATGAAAAGATTTTAAGACATTTAATTATTAAGGAGGAAGAGTAGTATGAATAAAGTAATACTCGTTGGTAGATTAACAAGGGATCCTGAAGTTAGAACTATGCCTACAGGAAATACAGTTGCTTCATTTACATTAGCAATTAATAGAAATTTTAAAAATAAAGAAGGCAATATAGATGCTGACTTTATTAATGTTTCAGTTTTTGGTCGTCAGGCTGAAAATGTTGGAAAGTATGTTACTAAAGGAAGTCAATTAGGAGTTGACGGAAGAATTCAAACTAGAAGTTATGAAGCTCAAGATGGCACTAAAAGATATGTTACAGAGGTAATAGCTGAAAGTGTTGAATTTATGAGTAGTTCTAGAAGAGATGATTCATCTACTCCAGTAAATGCTTATGTGGATACTACAAGTTCTGTGTATATGGATCAACCTAGTCCTGAAGTTGGAGTAGATATTAGTACAGAGGACCCATTTAAAAATTTTGGTAGCGAAGTTGCCTTAAGTGATGATGATTTACCATTTTAAAAAATTTTAAGTGAGGAGGAATAATAATGAAAGACTTTTATCCAAGAAAGAAAAAGATATGTCAAATGTGCGCTGGTAAAAGCGTTGATTATAAAGATGTACCAATCATTACAAAATATATAAATGAAAAAGGTAAGATTTTACCAAGAAGAATGACTGGTGCTTGTGCTTTACACCAAAGATATATTGCTAAACAAGTTAAAAGAGCTAGATTTATGGCTTTAATATCATTTACAAAATAGTGTCCTATATGGATGCTTTTTTTATTTAAAAAAAAATTAGGATATATAATCCTAATTATCGTTTACTCTGTTTATTAATCTAATTAATTGTAATATTCCTGCTAAAACTCCTGCGACGTAAGTTAATGCAGCAGCTGTTAACATATTTTTAACTCCGTTACTATCTTCTACTGAAACCATATTTAGTCTGTTAAGTTCAGTTCCAGCTCTTTTAGAAGCATTTATTTCAACTGGTAAAGTTATTAATTGAAATACTACTCCAGATCCTACAAATATAATTCCTATCCATACTAGTTCTAAAAATTCTAGAAGAAATCCTATTAATATAACATAATATGATATATTAGATAATATGTTTACTACAGGAAATATTGCGCTTCTTATTTTCATGAAAGTATATCCTTCTTTATCTTGCAAAGCATGTCCTACTTCATGTGCAGCAACTGCATTAGAAGCAACAGATGTTCCATGATAAATTTCTTTTGAAAGTCTAACAACTTTTCTAGATGGGTCATAATGGTCTGTAAGTGTACCATTAGTTTCGACTATAATTAAATCATTTAAACCGTTTTCATCTAATATTTTTCTTGCTACATCATATCCGCTCAATCCTTGACTAGTTTGTTTTTTTAAA
>CAOJDZ010000005.1 GCA_948433815.1 uncultured Clostridia bacterium | reverse complement strand
TAAAAAAAATAAATAAATAAAGTATATAATTCTTTATCCATGCTCTAGCTTCACTAACATCATCTACAGGAAGTAAAGCGAGTCCATACAAATAGGAATCAATATTAGATAAATAATCATCTAATGTATACCCTTCTTCTAAATTACCATCTTCTTCACCATGAAGAAGTCTGTTTACTGCATCACTACTACTAAGAATTGTTTCTACCACCCCGAATTTAATAAAATTTGTACTACCAAACAAATCTCTCATAATTCTGCTCCCTATATTTTTATTCTTTAATAGAATTATACAATATATTTTTATCAATTAAAAGCAAAAAAAGTAAAAATATAAAAAATTATTTTACCAAGAAAAAAAGTAAGAACTAATTTCTTACTTATTTAAACTTAACTGTACTTGCCCATTCAATGAATTTTTCTTCATATTTCTTTTGCTCACTTAACTTACAAGCAAAATTAATTAACCAAAAATCATTTTCAGTTTCATACATAGCGCCTTCTTTATAGTCATATGTAAAATAATAGAATTTCTTATCATCACTTTGTTTAAGTTCAGATATGGTATCATCTTCACCTTCATAAATTACAGTTGCATACTTTTCTAGATTTAAATCTTCATAACCTAACTTAGCAAGATCAGCTTTGTTTTCTTTATTACCTAAAACTATAACATCACCAGCATAATTTTCAAAATAAACACCATACCCACTTACAGTCTTTTTATTTAATGTTTCAGTGCTTTGAAAAGTTAAATCATCAGTAGAATAATCTTTTAAAGTATCATTATTTAATAATTTACTTCCTAGTAATCCTATTAATACTATAACTACCGCTACTACTGCAAAAATCACGATTGCAGTAATTTTCTTCTTATCCATTACAATTCCTCCCTCGTATAAAAATTTTATCAAAAATTGTAATAAAATACAATTCCCTATTAAAATAATATTTAAATTCTAAATTTTTAGTAAATAAAATTAAAACGTAAACAAAAACCTCACATAATATGAGGTCTTCTTTTATTTATTCTATCCACATATACATTCTACAAAAGTATCGTTTAAACATCTTATACTACATAAACAATTTATATTCATAGTAAAAATTGAATCTGTAGCTACATATGGATAAGGACTTGTAGTATCAGTATTAGGTGCAAGTACTCTAAAAGTACAGCAGCATCCATCTACTTTTTCTACTCTAAATACATTAGAACATCCAGTTTCCCCTGTTTGATTACAATTTGTATTTGTTCTAGTTGTAGGCATACTCCATGGTGTTCCATTTCCTGAGCAAGTATAAAGCATAATTGGTCTAGTATTACATACTACACAATTAGTCCCTCCACCTAAAGCTGGTCTATCACAAGAATTTAAACAATTCTCAGGACATGCATTAGATTGAAGAACATTAATAACTTGAAGAATTTCAGCTATGCAATTATTCTCACATTCATTATTATCATTATTTCTGCAAGAACATCCGTTATTGAAATTATTATTCATGAGTTTCCTCCTCCTTCTTTATATTCATTAATAATCTATGTAAAAAAGACTTTTATGTGATTACTATTAACCTATAAATAATATTAAAAAAACTTTTATTTCTTTTTTCACAAATTTATAGTATAATTCTTATAGGTGAATAAATATGTATTGGCAATATATAATAATAATCGCAGTATTATTACTAATATCTATTATAGTTATAAAAATTAATAAAAAAGACTTTTCTATAAAAATAAATAAATTAATAACTTATTTAGGTGGAAAAGATAATATACTAGAAGTAGAAACTAATCTTTCAAGATTAAAAGTAACTGTAAAAGATACTACTTTAGTAGATAAAGATAGTATACAAAAACTAGGAGCTAAAGGTATAGTTGAAATAGATAATCAATTAAAAATAATATTTGGCCCTAACTCAAAACAATTAAAGAAATATATAAAGGATCTAAAATAATTAGACCCTTTTTTATTTTAATGTTTTAGAAAAACCTTTATCTATATCTTGATTAGTAAAAGTAATAGTTGAATAAGATAAAGCACTAGGTAAAAACCAAGAATATTTACTAACCCCTCTGTTAACTATACTTACTGCTTCTTCATCACTTAAAGAAATATAAGATTTACCATTAATTTCTGGGAGTATCATATCACTTATCCCATCACCAGATACGATAAAAGCACCCCTACACTTATCTATAATAGGTGGTATAGTTTCCCAAATTCCATAATCTTTTAAATTATCTCTATAGATTTTTTGAAACCAAACAGGCATATATCCATCATGTAAATGACCTCCAATAATACATGTTAATTTCCTATACAAATCTCTATAATCTTTAATAACATTAGAATGAGTAAAAAATTTATTCTCATGTGACATTAAAATATTTAAATCACTTTCATTAAAATTAAAATTACCTTTAGAAAAACTAGATGAACTGATAGATAAAGCGGTATCTGGCATACTAGAAGGATTATAAGCATCTCTAACTGGTGAAAATCCAGTTATAACTGTACTACTGTCTAATTTTATTTGCTCATTATCAAGAACAAATACCCCATCTTTTCTACTATCTATATATTGTCCTAAATCCCAAAATTGTTTTTCTAAGTCAGTTAACTTACTAGAATTAAATGGCAAATCATGATTCCCATAAGAAATAAAAATAGGTACACCTAGTCTAAAAGATAAATCAGTTAAATCACTCCTTAAAGCTTTTAAAAATTCTGCATCTTGATACTTTAACAAATAAAATATTAAATCCCCTGGAATTAAAACAGCGTCTACTCCTTTATTAGCTTTCACTAAATAATCAAAGTATCTCTTCGTAGTACCCTTATAAAATAATTGTTGCAATACTCCATAATGAATATCTGAAAAACTTAAAAACTTCTTATCTTGACTTAAACTTAAATTTGTTCTAACTATATAATTATCACTTATTATTTTCATGATTCCTCCACTAACAATAAAAATTATACCATATTTTATACACAATTACAAACTAAAAGTTTTTTAATTAAATTACCAAACATAATAATAATACATTTACACTATTTTGATAATTTATTACCTATTTCGCCATTTTTCGACATTAATCGACAAAACACTATGTTATTCTCTAATCGGGTGAGAAAATGAATATATTAGAAACTTTAATTATCAATGCAATATTGGTAACATTTCCAATCTTGATTTACGAATACTTTATAGTATACACACAAAACATGAAAAGAGAAAAAATAAAAATTTTTTTAATTTTTTCTATATTAATATAATTATATTTAACAATGTATTATAAACAGTTTATACCTACTAACTATCAATTTACATCTATAATATTACCAGTAATAATTGCATTTTTAAATAAAAAACCAAAGGATGCTTTAATTATAAGTGTTATAGTTATTGAATACTTAATAAGAGAACTTAATTACAATCCATTTATAACTATTTTCTTCTTTGTTATTATGTATTTATCATATAATTATTATAGTAAAACTGATAAAACAACAAATTTTCTTATTAATATATCAGTAACTTTCGCAAGTATAACTTTAATAATAAACGAAATAGATAATCTAACAACTGACAAAGAAGCAATAATTGATTCAGTACTTGCGATTATAATGTTTTACCTAATAATAAAAATAATTAACAAGGCAATTGAAATGGCTAAAGACATAATTAACTTACACTCTAATTTAAAAGAATTTGAAAAAGAAAAAGAAATCAAAGTATCTTTATTTAAAATAACTCATGAAATAAAAAATCCAATCGCAGTTATAAAAGGATACTTAGATATGTTTGATGCTAAAAATGAAGAAAAAAGTGAACGTTATGTAGGAATTATGAAAACAGAAGTAGATAGAACTTTAAACTTATTAACAGATTTTATGGAATTTACTAAAATTAAAGTTGAAAGAAAAGAAACAAATTTTAACTCTCTTATAGATGATATAAAAGAAGTTTTAATACCATTCTTTATCGCAAAGAATGTGAATTTTTATTTTGAAGTAGAAGATAATTTAACGATCAATATAGACTATTTAAGAATAAAACAAGTAATTTTAAATGTAATAAAAAATGCAGTAGAAGCTTGTCCATCTAATACAGGAACAGTTTCAACCACAGTTTTTAAAGACACAGAATCACTTTACATCTATGTAAAAGATAATGGTTCTGGAATGAGTAAGGAAGTTTTAGATAACATTTTAGTACCTTTTTATACTACTAAAGAAAAAGGAACAGGTCTTGGAGTTAGTTTAAGTAAAGAAATTATAGAAGCTCACAAGGGTGACTTAAGCTATTCTTCAAGTTTAGGAAAAGGTACTATCTGTAAAATATCTCTTCCACTTAAAAATTAATAAAAATATGGTGGACGTGGTCCATAGTATGGTCCAGGATAATAAGGTCTTGGTCTTGGCCCAACTGCTGCAACTGCAACACCGCCAGTCAAAGCGCCTAATAAAAATGGCCCAGCAAAAGGAATGAATCTATCATCTTTTTTATACATTACTTTTCTAGGCATATAATAATTTTGATACATAAAAAACACCTCTTACTCTAATGTATGAAGTGTTTTTAGTTTGGTTCAAGACTTTAACCTATAAAAATTAAATGATGGCTTATTAAATAAACGCATATTATACTTTTTAGTTCCAATTCCACTTGAAACATATAACTTAATATTATCTTTATCATAATAATCTAAAAAATATTTATTACAGCCTTCTAATTTAAGAATTGGTCCATAAAATGGAATATTAACTTCCCCACCTAATGAATTTCCAGAAAATAAAATGTTAGGTCTATGTTCTAAAGAACTAATTTTATCTAAAATATCTGGTTCATGAGTAAAAGCGATTGTAAAACAATTAGGGTTTGTATCAAAAAAACTAAACGCTTTTACTAAATCATATTCACCTAAATTATAACTTCCAATACCACTTAAACAAATAGGTTCTTTATTTTCTCTATATATTAAATCATATTCATTATTTAAAACTATAAATCCCATATTAGTTAATAACTCATTATATTCTTCATTATCGCTACTACCTTTCACAGCATACTTTCCTAATGTAGCATCTATATTATTAAAAGCCTCTATTAAAGAATTCTTATCTTTTTTACTAATTTTATAGTCTTCTAATATCATTCCTCCACCAAATAAAACTATATCTGGCTTGCGCTCATTTACTTTATCTATGAGTTCTTCTACATCTTTTAAAGAAACAGTACCGCCATATAAAAGATCACTTATATAAATAATTTTAACTCCACTAAAATTATCAGGTATAAATTCACTTTGAAGAAGATACTCTTTTACTACTATGCCTTTTGTCCCAACATATTTTGCATACATAAGTATACTTACAACTATTATCACAAAAATAATAAGAATATTTATTAGTATATTACTTCTCTTTTTATCTTCCTCTTTTTCTTCTATATTTTGAACATCACTCTCTTTATTCTCTTCAATCATAGCCCACCTTAAACTAAAGTAACTATAACAACAAAACACATAAAATTATGAATAGCGTGCGCTGTCATATTAACAAAAATATTATCTGTTTTAAGATAAATATACCCAAAAGCATATCCTAAAGCACCGTAAGGAATCACATATAAAAATTGTAATAAATCATTAAAATCAAAAGGAGGTTTTATTCCTGCTAATATATGAGGAACACCAAATGCAATAGCGCTTATTAAAGGAAAATATTTACTTTTTCCAGTAAGTTTTCTAAGACCAAATCTAAAAATCATTTCTTCAACAAAAGGAGCTATTAAAACTATAGAGAAAAATCCAAATAAGGGACTATCTGTAACAAAATTTCTAGTTAACTCTTCATTAGCAGCTATTCCAGCAAATATAAAGGACAAAAGAAGATTACTTATAATCATTACAACTAACCCTAAAGCCCAATATTTTAAACATATCTTAATATACTTTAAAAAATTAGCAAAATAATCTTTAATTTTTTCTTTAAACATAGAATAAAAAACAATTAATATTATTAATGCAAAAAACGCAGTACCAATTAAACTAGCAATAATTCTATCCACATGAAAACTTTTAAATACATAATACCCTATTGTTTGAGGAATAAATAAATATCCTAATAATATTCCTAAAAATACTCCAACTCTTTCTAAAATTTTATTTTCTTTTACTTCAATTATTTCTTTATTTTCCATATTAATCACTATAACTATTATACATTACTAGAAAAAAAAATAAAACCCTATCAAATAAAGTTTTACAAAATATTATAATTTTCTAGAAAGTACATATTCTTCGTTAGGTTCCCTATTTATATTTAAATATTCAATCCTTCCTTTATCTATTTGAGATAATTGTTGAGTATAAAGTATATCCATAAATTCATTACTTCCTAATAATCGTTCTAAACATTCTCCACATAATAATTCTTGTGAATAATAAGCTAATGATTTTCTTGCTAAATCTCCAGATACTGCTGTAATTTTTCCTTCAGATTCCATTCTCATACTATCACTCATTACTTGAGAAAGTACTTGTTTAGTGACTAAACTTATATTAACCTTACTTCTAACAAATTCACTATTCATTTTACTCTTCCTTTCCACCCGAAAAATTATAACAAAACCAAAAAAAATAAGCAAGAAAAAACACACTTAATGTGTGTACTTTTCTAATTCATTTTTACTTTAATAATATTCTTTTTACCTTTTTGTAATATAGTTGAATCAATCTTTACTATAAAATCTACATCTTCTATTTTTTCATTATTAACTTTTATAGCACCCTGTGTAACCATTCTTTTAGCTTCACTTTTACTAGGAACTAATTCGGTCTCAACTAATAAATCAATAATATTATATTCACTGTTAGAAACATTTACTGTAGGCATATTTTCACTTACCATACCACTAAACACTTCTTCACTTGTCTTTTTAGCAATTTCTGCATCTTCTTCTCCATGAATAAATTTAACTACTTCATAAGCAAGTCTTTTACCAGCTTCACGTTTTTCTGGTTCATTCTTAACACTTTCTTCTAAAACTTTAATTTCTTCTACACTTAAAAATGTTAATTTCTTTAAATAATCTATAACTTTAGCATCTTCAGAATTTACTAAATATTGATAAAGTTCATATGGAGATGTTTTTTCTTTATCAAGCCATAATGCTTGCCCACTTTCGCTTTTACCAAATTTAGTTCCGTCTGCTCTTGTTACTAAAGGAACAGTAAGTCCGTAACAAGCAGTATCCCCGTGAATTTTACGAATAAGTTCAAGTCCAGCAGTAATATTTCCCCATTGGTCTTGTCCACCGACTTGCATAGTTACTCCATAATTTTCATATAACTTTAAAAAATCTATTGACTGTAAAATCATATAAGAAAATTCAGTATAAGTTATACCTATATCTAATCTTCTCTTTACAGTATCTTTAGCAAGCATATAATTTATATTAAAATGCTTTCCATAATCCCTTAAAAAATCAATGGCGTTCATTTCAGTTAACCAATCAGCATTATTAACTATTTGTATATCTCCACCTAATATTTTACTAACCTGTTCTTTTATTGATTCTATATTATGTTGCACCGCTTCTTTACTAATCATAGGTCTTTCTTGATTAGGTTTAGGGTCTCCTATTAATCCTGTTCCTCCACCCGCAATAATTATAGGCGTATGCCCATTATCCATTAACCTTTTAGCAGTCGCTATAACAGTTGAATAATGTCCTATATGTAAACTATCTCCTGTAGGATCTACTCCTATATAAAATTTTAATCCTCCTTTATTAATCGCATCAATCGCTTCTGGACTAGTAACATCATTAACTAGCCCCCTCCATTTTAATTCTTCAAAAAAAGTCATACTAATTCCTCCTCATAATAAAAAGGCAGTAACCCAAAAGGACGAATAAACTTACCCGCGGTACCACCTTAATTTATATTTCTATACTCTTAAAACTATAACGCATTACCGAATTAACCTCAAAATATGTAACTTCATAAATAATAGTTATTAGTTCTCACCTTCCACTAACTCTCTTTAATACTTAATATTTACTACTATTATTTCTCACTGATTAATGAGTAAATTATATCACATCATTTTATTATATGTAAATCCTTATTTTAATGATATCTTACCATCTAAACTATCACTATTTAATAATTCATCATCTATAGTTGGAACAAATATTTTTATTTTACATTTATATTCTTTATTAGTTTTATAATTTTCTAGAAATTCTTCCTCACTTACTTTTCTTATTACATGATATTCAACTCTTATAATTCCTTTACTTTGGGCATCAAGCGCACCAATTACTGTCCCATCTTTTAAAGTAACTGTTCCACCTATTTTATTATTTCCATTTAAAAGAGTATCTAATTTTTCTACTTCAATTAAAGGGACAACATAAATACGTTTAGATATTCCTGGAGTATAAATCCCTGGAGAAAACTCCTCTTCTGTAACTATCTTTTCTTGAATAAAATCACTTAATTCTACAACTGAAACATCTTCTGCATTAACATAATCTTTAGATAAATAATATGATGGAGAACTATTTTTTAAACTTTCACTAAAATATGGTCTATTATAATCTTTACCACTTAATATAGCAGTAATCATATCATTATCTTCCATAGATGTTCCAAATTTATTATTATATAAAATAGATAATAACTCTTCTAATCTATCAAATTTACCTTCACTCAATTGTTTAAAATGATAGTAAGGAGATAATTTTAAAATATCAAAAAATTCATTATACTCTTCTTCTGTAAAATAATTTTTAACTGCTTCTGATAAACTTTCTGAATAAAGTTTAAAATTACTTTCTAATATTACTTCAGGTCCAACTATCTCCATTAATACTTTTAAATACTTACATGCTAGTGGATAAGAATATGGTTCACTCATATCAGCAGATTTTAAGAAAAACTCATGAGTCATTACTTCTGCACTCGCTTCCTTAATAAAAGTTGGACAACTTAATACTTGTAAAAGATGAACATATTCATGACCCGCTGTGTGATACTGATCAGTTTTATTTGTTATATCATTTACGTCATAATTTTTTATATGAATTTTATTATCATATTCATAATAACCATCCATTTCTTCATCACTAAAAGATTCAATTCTTAAATCAGTGTTTCTATAATATGCAATAGTTTCAAAATTCGTCCCTACATAATAAGAAGCTGCAACATTAATAAGTTCTTCATTATAGAAAAAATCTTTTTCTACATCCACTAAATTACTACTTTCATAAATTAGACTTCTAATTTTCATAGCACAAGATAAACTTCTATATTCTTTTTCTAAAAACTCATAATAATAAGATATAGGACCAATAAAAGAATCTCTTAAAGACTCAGTATACTGCCCCATAGAAACAGTTTCTATCTTTTCTTTTTCTCTATTAGCATTTCCTAAAACATAAACACCGAAAGACACATCTATTACTAAGGAAATTCCAACTACAGTTATAAAAAACTTTCTTAATAGTGAATTGCCAGAATTCATAGAAACACTAAGAGTTGCAGGTTCACTATTATAAATAAAGAATTTATTATAGTCTTCCTTTCCATCTTTAAAAAAATGATAGAATTTATTCTTATCGTCATATAATACATCATAACCATCAATGCTATCTACTTTATGACAAAAATCACTCAAGAGAAAAGCATTAAAAATATTCAAATACTCTCTTCTAAATTCTGACATTTTACCATTACTAACACTAAAGCCGTCATAATATAATTTATCCTGATTTTTATTTAAAAATAACTGACTCCAAACATTACTATTTTTATCTTCTATAATTGCTACTAACATATCTTATCTCCTACATTAATTCTATAACAGAAAAAAACATAAAGCAATATCGCTTTACATTTCTAAGCTCTTTTTGGTTTATTATTTTGTTTTTTAACTGCTTTAACATTATTGTCACTTGCTTCTAATTTATTAACAACTTCTTTAGCAGCCTTTAATGCTAATTCTCTAACATCACTAACAGCTTTTTCAACTACTGGAGTACTTTTAAGTTTAGCATATTCATATAAGTCTTCTGCTTTTCTCTGAATCTTTTTAGCTTGTTTCTTAGCTATCTCTAAAGCTTTTTCTTTATCCAAATCAGCAATTTCCATTCTAAGTTCTTCTACTCTTTGTAAAATATCAGCTTTAACTTCTTCTGGATCTATACTTTTTGCTTTTTTAACTAACTCATCAAGTTTTATTTTTAGTTCCTTTCTAGTTTTACTTCCTTCTTGAGGTGCGAATAAAAGTGCTAATCCAGCCCCTATACCAGCTCCCAAAATAAATTTTCCAAATCCACTTTTTTTACTCATAATAATTAAATTCCTCTCTTTCTTTTCTTCTTTTTCTTCCAAATACTTTTTTAACAGAACCTGTTAAATAACTAATAATAGTTTCTCCAATTCTTCCAAACTTATTAGTAGTATAATCAATCATTTCAAAAATTTGATCCAAACTTTCAGCTTTTCTAGTTAAATTTTCTACTAATCTATCAACTCTACCTAAAGTTCCTATTAACTTTATGCATAAAACTATAAGTGCTATGATAAAAACTATTAAAGCTATATAAAGTAAAACTACTAGCGCGTCCTCTAACATATCTATTCTCCTTCCCTTTCTTCATACATTGAATCAATTAAATTAAATAAATCATGTTCCAAAGTTTTATCAAACCCACCATCATCTTCTTCTGGCTGTTTTTCTTGTGGTTTTTCTATAACTGGCTCTGGAGCCGGAACAGTCTCTTTAATTTCAGGTACTACTTCTTCTATTTTTGCTACTTCTTTTTTAAACTCATCTTCTATTTTAACAAATGTATCATCTTCATCTTCTTCAATTTTATCTTTTATTCTCTCTTCTAATTCACCAATAGACATATTTTGAAATCCATGATTTTCTTCTATCTCATTAAGTAAATCTTCTATACTCTTACTATTACTTTCAGTATCTAGTTTTTCTACTTCTTCAATAGTTTGCATAACTTCATCAGTTCTTGAACTAATTTTAGATAAAGTATTTTCTAGTTCATCTTCTAATGTACCATATGCTTTTCTTCTAACAGAATCATAATTCATATCGCTTGGATTGTGTCTTATACTATGTTGTCTTTCTATTATTTCTTCTTTTTTATAATTTTTATCTAATACACCATAAACTGGACTTATAACCGGACTAGGTTTAAATACCTTTTCTTGCGGAGTCGAAGATGGTGCCTTTGGCGCTTTATAAGAATTCACTCTATCAGAATATCTATCATTATATTTAACTTCTTGTCTAGGCTCTTTCACTTCTCTATGAGAAGGCATTTCAATATCTAAAATACTAGGTCTAGTTCTTGTTCTAACAGGCTCTACTACTTCCTCATCCTCTTCATCAATAACAGGAAATTTAAAAGAAGTTTCAGTTTTAAATAGTTCTCTCTCAGTATAAACAGGTGCCACTGGTTTTGAAGGCTCCATAGTTTCTACTGGTTTTACTACCTCTCTTTTTGGTAAACGCACTTCCTCAATCCTAGGACTTTCATCTTTTCTTGTATCTTCCACTGGGACTTCAACTATTTCTTCATCATAGAAAATATTCTTAATTTTACCAAATAATCCCATAAAACACCTCTTTCTTATGTATTAATTTATTCTTCGTATTTCTCATAATCAACAACTTCTAATATATTCTTAT
>CAOJDZ010000004.1 GCA_948433815.1 uncultured Clostridia bacterium | reverse complement strand
TTAATAAATTCAATTTAGATATGAGAATAACTAAATATAATACCCTTAAATGGATATTAACATTTATAAACCCACTAATAATATCTATTACTTATATTATAGTGACGAATGTAGAATCAATAGTCCTGGGAAGCATAGTAGGATTTTTAATAATGATACTACTTGTATATTCAAGTTATGAAATAATAGGAAGACTTTTAAAACGAAAGGAAGAGAGAAAAAATGTATAATACAAAAGAAATAGAAGAAAGATGGCAAAATTTTTGGAAAGAGAATAAATTATTTAACGCTTCAAATAAAAGTGATAAAGAAAAATACTATCTATTAGTAGAATTTCCTTATCCAAGTGGGTCAGGATTACATGTAGGCCATGTAAGAAGTTACACTGCGTTAGACGGAATCGCAAGATTAAAAAGAATGCAAGGATATAATGTATTATTTCCTATGGGATGGGATGCTTTTGGTGCACCAGCTGAACAATACGCTATAAAAAATCATATACACCCAAAAAAAGCAGTAGAAGAAAATATAAGTGTGTTTAAATCACAACTTGAAAGCATGGGATATTCTTTTGATTGGGATAGAGAATTCTCAACAACTGACCCTGAATACTATAAATGGACACAATGGCAATTTTTAAAATTTTATGAAAATGGACTTGCATATAAAGCAGAAAAAGAAATAAACTGGTGTCCACAATGTAAAACAGGACTTTCAAATGAAGATGCCGCTGGTGGAGTATGTGAAAGATGTGGTTCACGCACAGAAAAGAAATTAAAAAATCAGTGGATTCTTAAAATGACTTCTTATGCTGATAGACTAATAGATGGTTTAAAAGATACTGAATTTCTAGAAAAAATAAAAACTGCTCAAATAAATTGGATAGGAAAAAGTATAGGCGCAGAAGTTGACTTTAAATTAAAAGACACAGAAGATATACTAAGAGTTTTTACAACAAGATGTGACACTTTATTTGGCGTTACCGCTATGGTTTTATCTCCAGAGCATGTTTATTTAAAAAAATATGAAGATAGAATTAAAAATATAGATGAAGTAAAAAGTTATCAACAAGAAGCAAAAAATAAAAGCGAAATTGAAAGAACTGATATGACAAAAGAAAAAACAGGAGTAAAAATAGATGGATTAAAAGCTATAAATCCTGTTAACAATGAAGAAATAGAAATATGGATATCTGACTATGTATTAGCAAGTTATGGAACAGGCGCAATTATGACAGTCCCAGCACATGATGAAAGAGACTATGAATTCGCTAAAAAGTTTAATATTCCAATTACACAAGTAATCGCAAAATCATTCATAGGAGAAGACGAATCAAAAATAAGAGAAGATAAACCATTTACTGAAAGAAATGTAGTAAACGCTATAATAAAATATCCAACAGAAAATAAATACTTATGTGTACAAAATAAAAAATTTGGATGGATAAACTTTGTAATGGGAGGGATAGAAGATAATGAAACTCCTATAGACGCAGCAAAAAGAGAAATCATAGAAGAAACAGGTTATACAGATATAAACATTGAAAAAGAATTAGAATTTATATATTTTGATAATTTCTACGCAGCACATAAAGGTGTAAACAGACATATTACATGTCACACAGTTGTAGGAAAACTTAATAGTTTAGAAGAAAAGGAAAGAAGCGAAGAAGAAAAAGACTTAGCTGATGTTTTATGGATAGATGAAAAAGAATTAAAAGAAAAGTTAACTACAAATGCTCATAAATACGATGCTACTAGAGTTTTAAATAATGAAGGTGCCATGGTTGAAGATGGAATCCATATAAATTCTGGTTTCTTAGATGGATTAAATAAAGAAGAAGCAATAGAAAAAATGCTTGAATATTTAGAAGAAAATAACTGCGGAAGAAAAACAATAAATTATAGATTACAAGATTGGGTATTTAGTCGTCAAAGATTCTGGGGTGAACCAATTCCAATGATTCATTGTGAAAAATGTGGATGGGTACCAGTTCCTGAAAATGAGCTTCCAGTTTTACTACCAGAAGTAACTGCTTATGAACCAACTGAAACTGGAGAAAGTCCACTAGCTGGAATAACTGAATGGGTAAATACTACTTGTCCAAAATGCGGAGGACCAGGTACTCGTGAAACAGACACAATGCCTAACTGGGCTGGCTCTTCATGGTATTGGTTAAGATATATGGATGCTAAAAATGATGAGTGTTTCGCAGACTTTGATGCATTAAAATATTGGGGTATGGTAGACTTATATAATGGCGGAATGGAACATGCTACAAGACACTTACTTTATGCAAGATTCTGGCACCAATTCTTATATGATAAAGGATTAGTACCTACTAAAGAACCATTTAAAAAGAGAGTCGCTCATGGAATGATACTAAATTCTGATGGTAAAAAGTTTAGTAAATCTAGTGGAAATGGTGTTAGACCTGAAGATATGGTAAACAAATATGGCGCAGATGCTTTAAGAACATTTGAAATGTTTATAGGAGACTATGAAAAAGATGCATCATGGAATGAAGAAGGATTAAAATGTTGTAAAAGATTTTTAGATAGAGTTTATAGACTTAAAGATAAATTAAATGAAAAAGACACATATAGTGAATCTTTAGAAAACATAATAAATAAAACTATTAAAAAAGTAACAGAAGACATATTATCTATGAACTTTAACACAGCCGTATCAGCTTTAATGATATTAACTAACGAATATGAAAAAGAAGATACTATAAGTAAAAAAGATTATAGAATATTATTAACATTATTAAATCCAATCGCACCTCATATAACAGAAGAATTAGTTAATATAAATAATTTAGGAGAAGCAATTTGTAAAACAAAGTGGCCTACTTATGACGAATCAAAACTAGTAGACAGCGTTGTAACAATCGCAGTTCAAGTAAACGGAAAACTAAGAGGTTCTATGGAAGTACCAAATGGAACAAATAACGAAGAATTAATAAGACTTGCTAAAGAATTAGAAAATGTACAAAAACATTTAATAGATAAAGAAATAATAAAAGAAATAGTTGTACCTAACAAAATAGTAAACTTAGTTGTTAAGTAAAACCAAAAAGAAAATGCGTTATAAACATTTTCTTTTTTTACTCATTAACTATTTTTAAACTAGAAATATCTTCCCATTCTGAAACTCGCATTCCTAGAAAAAACTGTTTTCTATATAATTTTTCAACTCTAATAAAATCTTCGTTATAAAAACCTAGCTCCTCTATCATTCTTCTTTTTATATCAGAAACTTTAGACTCATCAAAACTTATTCTTAATGCCTTTAAATCAGGGTCTATTACTAAAATAAAGAAAATAACTTTATATGAAAAATAATATAATTGAACTTCACTATTAGGATTACTTAAATTAAAACAAACTGTATTTATACTATTAGGATTCTTACATTTTGATAAATAATAATTAGCTTTACTAGAAATATAACTAAAAGTAGAAGAACTTACATCTTCAAAACTTTTAATTGTTGGTAATAAATTTAGAAAACTACTACTAAAATCAGTATTAACATAAGATTGGATTTCACTTGACCTTAAAAATCTTTTAAAATAAATTTCTTCATACTTTAATAAATTAGCATCAAAAGCTCCTAATTGATATTCTATAAAATCAATAAGTGATTTCTCTTTTTGAAAAGAAGTATATATATCATCATGTTTGGAATATCCTAATCCTAAATAATAAAAATAAATATATAGATTTGGATCTAATGCTTGTATTAAAAAAATTATCTTTTCATCAAAAGAATTTAAGAACTTACTTTTTTTAGAACTATTTAAAAACTCCATAACCGCAAAATATCTTCTAACACTTTTATATGGGTATTTTTTTAATGGGAATTTTTCATCTAATATCTTTTTTATTTTTTCTAATACATTTGGTTTTACATCTTGGAAAGAACAAAAATCTTTACTATTAGAATTAAATAATTTTTTACACCAAAATAACCTTTGTTCATTTTTATTACCCATAAATATCACATCCATTAAATGCTATTTATTCTAGCATTTAAATAATATTAATACAATATAAAATATTTAGATAATTTTAACTAATTGACGTCTAAAAATAAATTATATATAATAATAAAACAAAAGGAGATGAAAATATGCCAAGTAATTTAGGACTATTCCCAAGTATGCAAGAGTTGGAAGAAAGAGTAAGATGTGAATTAAATAAATTAAAAAGTGATTCTAGAAATGGTAAATTAACTGTACAAGACTTCATTGGTAAATTTGACTATTATAATAGAACTGTTAGAATAATACCAATTAGCCATGAATTAAAAGATGAATGGAGAAAAACTTTAAGTGAAGTCACAATAACTGGTTCAGATGACGACAAAAGAATAGCTAGAGAAATACAAGAATCTTTAATTGACTGTGCTACTTTAAAGAAGAAAACTAATCCAAAATGTGGTCGTTAAAAAGAAATGTCAAAAGATAATTTCTTTTTTTTCTTTTATAAAAAATTGCTTGACAAAGAAATCGGGGGGGGTATTATAAACATATAAATTGAGGTAGTAATATGTTTAAAAAAATATCTAATTATATATTTATTTTTTCTCTAGGAATCTATGCTTTACTTAATATTATATTAACTATAATAAAGATATTAATTAGTAAATATTGACAATAAAAAAAACTGTGAGTTATAATAAAAACGTAATAATTTTAAAAAGACACAAAACTATGAAGAACTTAAAATCACCCCCGAACAAATCGGGGTGGTTAATATAAACCCTTCTAGTATTTTTCATAATAATATACAGTTGTGCTTTTAAAAATTGAGATGATAAAAAAGAAAAATTATTACTATATTAAAGTCATAATTCTTAAATTATTATTTATAAATATCATAACTCTAAAATTTATGATAAAATATATAAGTAAGAAACACAAAAATACTTTATACATAACAATTACCGACAATATAATCTTTAAAACAGTGATACTATTAGTTTGGTGAATGATATGCATAAAGTGAAAATATTTGATGAATCTCATGAAAGTGATTTAGAAATAAAAGTGAATTCTTTCTTAAATAGTATAAATGGTAAAGAAATAGTTGATATAAAATATGAAGTATCTATTGCAATATTTTCAGATGAACAAATATATTGCTTCAGTGCTATGATAATATATATCGATTAATTAAGGAGTAGACATGAAAAAAAATTCTTTTGTAGAAGGAACATTCATAGCGACATTCGCAATAATTTTAGTAAAAATCCTAGGAGTTTTATATGTAATACCATTCTATAAAATAATAGGAGAAGACGGTGGTTCCTTATATTCCTATGCTTATAATGTTTATAGTTTATTCTTAAATATAAGTACTGCAGGAATACCAATAGCAATTAGTAAAATCATAAGTGAATATAATACTCTTGAAATGTATGAAGCCAAAGAAAAATCATATAAAATAGGAAGAAACTTCATATTAATAATTTCAGTAATAGCCTTTTTCTTACTATTTGTATTCGCAGAGGAATTTGCTAGCCTTATAATAGGAGAAATACAAGGTGGAAATACACTTAAAGATGTAGGATTTGTAATAAGATGTGTATCATTTTGTTTACTCATAGTTCCATTTTTATCTGTTTCTAAAGGGTATTTACAAGGACACGAATACATAACTCCATCAAGTGTAAGTCAAGTAATTGAACAAATAATAAGAATAGCCGTTATATTAATGGGATCTTATACAGTGGTAGAAGTATTAGGAAAAAGCGTTAGCTTAGGTGTGGGAATCGCAGTTTTTGGAGCTTTTGTAGGAGGCCTTGCTGCATTCTTATATATAAAATACAAAATATACAAAAATAAAGATAAATTTAAAAAAGAAGACAAAAATAAAAAAGAAACAGTTACTAATAAAGAAATAATAAAAAAAATCGCAACATATGCAATACCATTAAT
Organism: uncultured Clostridia bacterium; assembly: GCA_948433815.1. Lineage (GTDB taxonomy): Bacteria > Bacillota_I > Bacilli_A > RF39 > UBA660 > MGBC139354. Next base: position 7,391 of record CAOJDZ010000004.1, on the reverse strand, counting down.
AATAGTAAGCATTGCCACTAATATTTATGATTTAACAGACATGGCATTGGTAGTTAGAACAAGTTATAAATTAGGATTTACCGCTTCAGAAAGTGAAACAATTGCAAGTATTATTTCGACTTGGTCTCCTAAGATATGTATGATAATTAATGCTGTCGCGATGGGTATGTCAACAAGTTTAATACCTCATATGGTAAGTAGCTTTGCAAAAAAAGATATGGTTTCATCAAATAGAAAATTTAATCAAGCGATAAATATAATTATAGTTTGTACGCTCCCTCTAGCAATAGGTTTATCATTTCTTTCAAACTCAGTATATACACTATTCTATGGAGCATCTAATTATGGAGGAATAATTTTAAGATATACAGCATTCGCATCTTTCTTCGCTAGTATTTATATCGTAATAAGCATGTCTTTACAAAGTTTAAATAAATTTAAAATAGTATATATGAGCACAATACTAGGATTTCTTACAAATGCATTATTAGATATGCCTCTTATGTACTTATTTAATAAGTTAGGACTACATGCATTCTATGGTGCTATCGCAGCTACTATATTTGGATATGCAGTATCTTATACAATATCACTAAGCAAACTAAAAAAAGAATTAAACTTTAATTATAAAGAAATAATAAAAACAATAAAAAGAGCTATAATACCATCTATAACGATGTTAATAATATTATTTATATTGAGTATATTTATTAGTACTTCTGTAACTTCTAGATTAAATGCATTCCTAATATGTGCTTTATATGGAATAATAGGTGGAATTACATATTTAATAATCTCTTATAAAACAGGATTATTAAAAGATGTTTTAGGTGAGCATTATATAGAAAAAATAATTAAAAAAATTAAAAAGTAGGTGAAAAATATGTTAAAAGTAGAAAACGTAACAAAGTACTATGGAACTAACAAAGCCGTAGACAATTTAAACTTTGAAGTAAAAGATGGAGAAATATTTGGACTCCTTGGAATTAATGGAGCCGGAAAAACAACAACATTTAGAATGATAACAGGATTACTTGATAAAACAGAAGGAAACATAACATTTGATGGCAAAAAAATAGACTATAATGTAACAGACAAAATAGGATTTCTAACAGAAGAAAGAAGCCTTCTTACTAAACTAACAGTAATTGAGCAAGCAAAATTATATGGTGGACTAAAAGGTCTAACAGAAACTGAAATAAATGAAAGATTAGATTATTTATTAGAAAGATTAGAAATACCTGAATATAAGACAAGAAAAATAAAAGAACTATCTAAAGGAAATCAACAAAAAATTCAATTTATAATGGCTATATTAAATAAACCAAAACTATTAATATTAGATGAACCATTCTCAGGTTTAGATCCAATTAATATAGAACTATTTAAAAGTCTAATAATGGAATTAAAAAAAGATGGAACAAGTATAATATTCTCTTCTCACAGAATGGACCATGTAGAATATTTCTGTGATGCATTAGTAATATTAGTAAAAGGTCGCACAGTTTTAGAAGGTTACTTAAAAGAAATAAAAGAAGGCTTCCGTAAGAAAAACATCATAATAGAAGGAAGCGTTAATGAAAGTGAATTAAAGAAAATAAAAGGCGTTTTAAAAGTAGAAGAAAACAAAGGTGTTTTTACAGTAAGTATAGAAAATAACAATGTAGTAAGTTCTGTATTTGATTATATAAAAAATAAAAAAGACATAACAAAATTTGTAGTAGAAGAACCTACATTAAATGAAATATTTATTGAGAAAGTAGGTGAATCATATGAAAAATAAATTAAAATTATTAATTAAAGATGGTTTAAGAAAAAAACTAAAAACAAAAACCTTTAAAATTATAAACATAATTCTTTTAATAGCAATTCCATTAGTTATTAACATTGATACAGTTATAAAAACATTTGGAGGAGATTTTGATGATCCAGTTACAGTTTATGTAATTGATGAATCTGGAAAATATTATGAATCTTTAAAAAATGTTTATGAACAAACAACACTTTCAATAGGAAATCAGGATGTAGAAATAAAGAATGCTGAAAAAAAATATGATGAGTTAAAAGATGAAATGTTAGAAGAAAAATCTAATGATATAATATTAAGAATTTATGATGAAACTAAAAAAGCAGATTTAACATCTTTTGATTATGTAGACACTATTACAGTGCAATTATTAACAAATGCTTTAAATACAGTAAAGTCTAATATTGCTTTAGAAGAAAGCGATATAGATGTTAACGTTTTAAACGAAATAAACGCACCAATGGAAATATCAAGAACATATCTAAGTGATGAATTAGATGAAAACTATGAATTAATGAGTTATATAAGCAATTTAATTATTCCAGTATTCATAATGCCTTTCTTTTTCTTGTTACTTATGATAACTCAAATGATAGGTGCTGAAATTAATGAAGAAAAAACATCTAAAAGTATGGAAATAATTATAACTAGTGTATCTCCAAGAATTCACTTTATATCAAAAATGATAACTGCTAATGTTTATGCAATTGTTCAAAGTTTATTATTTGTAGCATATTTAGGAATTGGTTTATTTGTAAGAACTTTAATTTCTGAATCTAGTTTAATAAATAGTTTTGGAGATAACATCTCAGGATTATTAAAAACTTTTGTAGATAGTGGAATGTTAACTGATATTTTAGCCGCAATTCCTTGGATTATATTACTATTAATATTAAGCTTTATAGCATACTCACTTTTAGCAGGAATACTAGCATCTATGACAACAAGTCAAGAAGACTATCAACAATTACAAACGCCATTAATGTTTTTAATAATGATTGGATACTTTGTTGCGATAATGGCTTCATCATATGAAAAGAGTATATTTATAATAGTATTATCTTGTATTCCTTTCTTATCTTGTATTATTGCACCAGTACTTTTAATATTAGGACAGATAGGAATAGTAGAAGTTTTAATAGCACTAGGAGCATTATTATTAACAATATTTATACTTCTAAAATATGGACTTAGAATTTATAAAGTAGGTATTTTAAACTATAGTTCTAATAAATTATGGAAGAAAATGTTTATGGGAATAAAAAATAAGGAATAATTTAATTCCTTTTCTGCGAGTATGGTGGAATAGGTAGACACGCACGCTTGAGGGGCGTGTGACTAACGTCGTGAGAGTTCAAATCTCTTTACTCGCACCAGATTGATAGGAAACTCGAACTTTTTATTCGAGAGTAATAAATATTAACTAGAAGTACCGTCTAGTTTTTTTGTTATTTGAGAATGGAAGTGAAGAGTTTTTTATGAAAGTAGAAGTAAAAGAATTAAAAATTAGTAATGAATTGCAAAGAAAGATTGATATGATATGTAGATTTGTAGGTGTAAGTTCAAACTTAACAAGAGGATGTGTAAAAAATATCAAAGGAACAAATATTGCCTATGTTAAACCTCATATCTTATCAGTAAATGGAAATGACTATTTATTATTTGAAGAATGTGATGATGTATTTATAAATGGTTATTCCAAAAGTATTAAGTTAAAAGATTTAGAAAGGTATTTGAAAGAAATTAAATAATTTAATTTAAAACTAGGCGTACAAAATAAGGCGTACTTTGAGGTTAAAAGTATGGGACTTTTGTACTTTTAATCTCTCTTTAAAAAAAATAAGAAAAGGAGAGATTTAAAAATGAACGAAGAAAAACGAATTGCAGGGATTTACATTAGAGTGAGTACACTCGACCAAGCTCGTGAAGGCTTTAGTCTAGGAGAACAAGAAGCTAGATTAAAAGACTTCTGTAAAGCAAAACAATATGAAGTATATAAAGTATATGCTGATGAAGGAATTAGTGCTAAAAACGATAAAAGACCAGCATATCAGGAGATGATGAATGATGTTAAGAACGGTACGATTAATGTCATTGTAGCATTTAAAATGGATAGACTTACTCGTAGTGTCTATGATGTAGAAAAACTAATGAAGATAGTTAAAGAAGCTGGCTGTGATATAGACTGTCTAGCAGATGAATCTAATACTACTACATCAAATGGCAGAATGGTTATGAGAATTATGACAAGTGTATCTCAAAATGAAATAGAAAAATGTTCTGAAAGAACTAAACTAGGAATGGTTGGTGCTATTAAAGCAGGACACATTCCAAATCGAAATCCTTTAGGATTTAAAAGAGAGAATAAAAAGTTAGTAGTTGATTCACTTACCAAAGATGTTGTTATAAGAGTTTTTGATTTATATTTAGAAGGTAAAAGCCATCAAACGATTGCTAATATCTATAATCAAGAAAAAGTGTTAGGAAAAACAAATTGGTATGATTCTACTATTCAAAAAATACTATCAAATGAATTATATAAAGGAGATTTTGTAAATGGTAAGAAAACAAATAATCCTACTTATTATGAAAATGTTGTAGAACCGATTGTATCAAAAGAAAAATGGAATAGTTGTCAATCACAAAAACAAAGAAATGCTAGGCATTATGAAAGAACAGCCACTTATCTTTTTACAAATAAATTAAAATGTTCTAATTGTGGTTGTTTTCTAGGCGGTAAGGCAACTACAAAACAGAAAACTGGCAAGAAATATTATTACTATCAATGCAAAAAATGTAAAACAAACTACAAAGAAGTTGATATATTAGAACTTCTTGCTATGCAAATTGTTGATTTGGTTAAGTTAGATGACTTAATGAATAATTACTATACCCCTTTTATCAAATCAAAATTAAATAATAAAGAAATTGATTATGAAAAACAAATTAAAGAATTAGATAAACAACTAGATAGAATTAAATCCGTTTATATAAAAGGTATTGTTAAAGAAAATGTATTTGAAAAAGAGTTTAATCATATTGAATACCAAAAACAAGATTTACTTAAAAAATGGCAAGAACAAAAGCAATACGAATCATTAAATTTCACAGTTGATGATTTACTAATATTAGAAGATAAGCAGCATTTAGATATTTATACTAGACCAGAAGAATTTGTTTTAGGGCTATATCATTGTGTTGAAGGACTAACTAGAGAAAAAGCCCAAAAACTAATTGCCACTTATATAGATAATTTAGAATTACAAGTAATTAATGGTAAATTAGAAATAGCTAATATCAATTTTAGAGAAGATTTCTTATGTTCCTTAGTAAATAATCATAATGAATATGGCATTCCTTTAAATTACACTCTATTTAGTGATGAAGATGGTAGTAAAATACCAATGAATCGTGAAGGAAAAACTCATGAAGAAGCCTATAACTACTTTGAAAAACTAAAGTCTACTACTACAGATGATTGTAAGTTAAACTACTATGAAATAGAAGCTGATGAGCAACTAGAAGACGTAGGATTTATTCCTAATGGGGAATATGAAAAAGTATTAAGATTAATTGTTTTATCTGATGCCAAAAGATATAATGATAAAACATTAAGGCTAGGTGTTATTACCTTAGATTTAGAAAGTGCCTTACTATGTCGTATAAACAGACTAAAGGAGGCTTCAAATGAGTTATGCCATATTTAGGTGTAAAGGTGTTAAATCATTAAGTGATTTAACTAACAGAGGTAAGCATAACAAAAGAGAAAAAGAATCTTATAAAACAAATCCTGACATTAGAATAGAAGATAGTTCTAAAAATATTGAACTTATTAAATGTGATAAGAAATATATTGAGAAATTTTATGAAATAACGAAAGATTATCGTTTAGAATTTAACGAAAGAATGAAAAATACTAGATCTGATAGAAAGAAAAGTTTTTATCAAATGGTAAATGATTCAAAAAGTGTTGTTGCCGATGAAATACTTTTTACAAGTGATAAGATATTCTTTGATAGTTTATCTGAAGAAGAATTAATGAAATGGGCAAACACTGTATTAGATTTTGTTTATGAAGATATGGGGTATAAAAAAGAACAAGTGATTCATGCTACCTTACACATGGATGAAAAAACTCCTCATATTCATTTAGTTGTTGTACCAATTGTTAAAAAGTTTGATAAACGAGTGAATAAAGAGAGATACTCTATTTCTAAAAAGGCATACATCAAAAATAGTATTCATTTAAGTGAATTACAAGATAAATATTGTAATCGATTAAATAAAAATGGATTTAAACTAGAAAGAGGTCAAAAAAATACAGGTGTAAAAAATCTGACTCCAAAACAACTAAAACAAGTAACAAGAATATTCAATAAAGATTTAGATAATGCCAAATGGGAACTTAATCGTAAATATAGAACACTCATCAATAAAATGGAAAGCAAAACTAAAGGTATTTTAAATAAAAAAATAGTATTTGATTATGATACCTATTTAGAACTCATGGAATATTTAAAACAAGCCAATGAAGCAGTTAATAAGGTTGCTAAAAGCGAAGGATTATATAAAGAGCTAAAGCAAGAGATTAAATACTACAAAGCATTTTTAGCAATTAATGATGAAAAAGATAATGAAATAAAATATTTAAAGAAAGAACTTGAAGAAGTAAATACCAAATATAATTCTTTAAAAAGTTTTATTTCTAATTTGCTTCAATTACTAAAAGGTATATTTAAGAAAATATTATCTATTGGTACTGATAAAGAAAGAGATTTAGTTAGTGAGCAACTAAAAGAATGTTATGATAATCATTTATATAGTGAATCTGATATTAATGATATTGTTAAAGATACATCAAAGGAAATAGAATTAACAAATTATACTGAAGAAAAGGACTACGATTATTTTTAAAATCGTAGTCCATAAATACTAAATGGTGTCAATTTAGTAAACACACTTGTACATTGACATCATCAATGAACGTGTGATTATTCAAAATCAAACTTTGAATAATTAAATTAATAGTGTATAATAAATGTGTAATTATTGGTGGTGAAAAAATGAATTATATACTTAGTATGGATTGTAAAAATTTGCTTCAAAAGCAAAATATAACTTTTAAAAAAGCCGAACTAAATGAAATAGATAAAATATTAGAAGTTTATTCAGAAAGAATGCAATGGTTTAGGGAAAAAGAAATTAAACAATGGGGAAAATATTTAGAACATCATCCAAAAAGTGAGTTTGAAGAGGTTATTTGCAAAGGATATTATTTCATATTAGAAAGGAATAATAAAATAGTTGCAGGTTTCGAGTTATCGACTGATAACAAATATTGGGATGACAGTAAGACCAAAGCATATTACATTTATAAATTGGTTACAAGAGTTGGAAATAAAGAAATTGGCAATATAGTCTTTGATATTTGCAAAGATCTTGCTAAAGTAAATAATAAAGAGTATTTAAGATTAGACTGTTTAAGTACAAACAAAAAACTAAATGATATTTATGAAAACCATAATTTTAAATTAGTAAAAATGGCTGACAGAAATGTAAATATGACAACCAGAGTAGGCATAAG
>CAOJDZ010000003.1 GCA_948433815.1 uncultured Clostridia bacterium | reverse complement strand
ACTCAAGTTAATATTTCCAGCATGGTTTATTAAATTATCTAACATTTCTTTAGTAAATAAGCATTCTTGATATTCTTTTCCTGGATAATATTCATTTGGGTAACTTTCATAATCTTCCATTGTTATGTTATATTTCTCACTAATATAATTATTTGTATAATCGTAAGAAGTATATAATTCGTCTCTAAATTCATCGTATGTGTGAGTTAAAAGATAGTTTTCAGTAAAACATTCATCAAAGAATAAGTAGTCTGTGACTAAGTGTATAAACCAGCCAATTTCAAAGTCGTTTAAGTTTTCATGATCTAATAGAAAAGAATATAAATTTACTTTTCCTTTTAAGTGACTAACGTTATCGGTACCTCTATTTAAATCTGTATAATGTGATATGTCTTTTTTTACTGTGTCTGGATATAAAGAACCTTTTAAGACTTCTTTTTTGTTTAAATTTGGATTTTTTTCTAAAAACTTTTTAGCGACGGCTAGATGTATTACTGAACTTGCCATGTATTCACTTCCTTATGATTATATTGTAACTTAAATATGATGATTTGTGAAGTATATTAGTTTTTATGTCTTACTAAACTTTTTATGAGTCTATTTATATTTTCTGGTTTCCTATTGATATAATCTTATAGAAGAAATGTAGGATAAGTCCTTTAGTAAAAAAATAATATATTAACTAAATAAAATATAGCTTAAATAACAAATAGAATTTATATATTTCCAAAAGTATTTTTAATATACTTTTTCAATATTTTTCTAGCTTCTAAAACCTCTTGTTTTTCTTCATAAGTTCCCCAATCTTAATGGGCCTTGAGGGTTTAGATACCCAACCCTAATTTTAGTTAGTACTTCTGCCTCAATACAACTACAATATATCACATTTAAACAGAATTTTAACATTTTTATAACAATTTTATGAAGTAATTGTAACATCATTATATTAAAGATTATATATTTTCTCAATATAGGCAAAAGTACTGTCTTTATATTGTCTTAATTCATTATATATATTTAGAGCAACATCGGATATTTCAATTATTCTTTTATCACCACTCGCTGTGTGAACCAATGGAATCGTATTTCTTTTCTTAGTTTCATAAGATATATAAAATCTATTATTAGGTTCATTATCAGTACTGATTAAATTACTTGTTTCATTAAATGTTTTCCACGATAAAAAATTTTTATTAAAAATATTACAAAGGTCTTCTTCTTTTTTCGTGTATAAGGCTTCTAATGATATTAGTTTTCTTTTAACTGATAATTTAACAATTTCTGATATATATTTCGATACAAATTTATCAGTATTTCCTTGAAGTTCTTTTGCATAATTGAAAATCATAGATGCAAACTTTTCTGCAATTTCGATATCATTAAAACCAATTTCAGGATTTCCTTCTTCATTCTTTAAAATAGTCATGTTATCATATACTTCTTTAATTTGTTCTAATGAATGTGTATGTAACCAAATATAACAAGTATGTAAAACTCCATCTAGTCTATCTGTACAAAGTTTTGGCGATTTATTTTCTAAAATTTGAAAGTTTGAATAATTATCTAAATCTTTTATAGATAAATTGTCTTCTTTCAAAAACATTTGTATTTTCTTATCTTTGTTTATTATTTCTATAATACTTTTTTCAGCGGCTTCTTGATTAATATAATCTCCAAAAACATAATCAATGCAATGAGCAAAACATGGTGTACCTATATCGTGTAATAAAGCCGCTATTGTTTCTTTTTTATCATGAGTAAAATGCCATGTCATATGTGCTACAACTAAGCTATGATCGAATCTTGTATATTTAAATAATGGAGAATACAAGTTTGTATAATCACATCCACAAAACTGTGTTATATGTTTTAATCTATTTAAAGTACTTGTAGTTAAATATTTGTCTATAAAATCAGGATAATCACTATCTATAAATATATTTAAATATTGATTCATATTTTATCACCTCATTATGATTATAGCATTTTTATCATCTTACATAAATAGAAAAGTCCTAATGTTTAATAGAGACTTTTCATAATAAAATAAAATACCCTACCTCATTGTATTGAAGTAGGTATCATTTATTATAATGAACCAATTAGGTTCGTATCATACACTCATGGTGGAGGATGTGGGACTTGAACCCGCGACCCCCTGCGTGCAAGGCAGGTGCTCTAGCCAACTGAGCTAATCCCCCACGGTAGGCACTTGAATTAATCAAGCAAAGAAAGTGTATCATAAATATTTACTTGAAGTCAATATTATTTTATGCTTTTTTTGTTTTTTTGACATAAAATACTTTTTATGGTACAATTTTTTTGGGATGTGGGGTTTATGTATTTAGGTGAATTTACTTGTAAAATAGATTCAAAGGGTAGGATTTTTGTGCCTGCTCAATTTAAAAATATGACAAATGGCAATTTTGTTATTACTTTTATAGATAAAGATACTTTAGTATTTGCTGACTGTGAAAGTTGGAGTGCAGATATTATTCTTTCTAACTTAACACAACCATTTGATAGAAAAGAATTAATTCTTAAATATATTAAATTGAATTCTCGTATCGTTGAATGTGATTCACAAGGAAGAGCAGTTATTCCTTCAGTATTTTTTAAGCAATTATCTTTTTCAGAGGAATGTACAGTATGTGGAGATGTGAATGTTTTTTGGGTATTAAATAAAGAAAAATTTGCTGCGGAAAAATCAGCACTTATGGGTGAAGTCTCTGAATTTTTAAAAACAGAAGAAGGCGATAATTTTTATAAATCTTTAATACCTTTTAAATATTAAATTTAGTTTTCTTTCTTTTATTCTTTTGATATACTATATAATATGAAGAATAAGTTTAGAAATGATTTAATTAATAATAATACTAATTTTGGTGATTTATTTAATAGACTTATGGATGAAGGGAAAATTGAAGAGTTTTCAGAAGAACTATGCAATTTTATATCTAGGGATAGAACGTCTATTAGAATAAATGGTGAGCCTCTTGCTTTTAAAGATTTATTTCATCTCAATTTAAATGAGGGTAGATGTAAAATTTTAGTGTTTGAGTTTGTTTTACTTTTAGATAAATTTGGTGTTTATAGTGAGGCAGTAGAATGTATTAATGAAGCGTTTTCAGGTACTGTTGGATCTAGTTATGGTGGACACTGGTATGTTGAAGTTAAATATGCTAATAAAATATTTTGTATTGATACATCTTTAGAAATTGTTGGCGGTGTAGAAGCTTTTAAAGAGTTAGGCCATAAAGTGGTTAAAAAATATGATATAGATACTCTTTTTAAACAAAATCCAATGTTAATTGATTATTATGATGAGATGGTTATTAATAAGAATAATTTATAATATATTTATATTTATTATGTTTTTAAAATATATTCTAATTCTATTAATTAGGATATATTTTTCTATTTTATTAATTTTTTCTATTTTACCAATTGTTAATTTTAATGTATTAATTGACCAATATTTGACTTCTATTTCTAGATTATTATGAATAGAAGTTTTTATAATGTCATTTAATTCATTTATTTTATCTTCCATTAGGTTAGGTTTCTCAGTTAATAATTTAGATTTTGCTATTTCTTTTATGTCGTTATTTGTAAGTAATGTACTAAAGGGTTTCCATTTAATCATTCCTCGCATATTATCACCTAATCTTTATTGTGTCCGCCTAATTTCTTGTTTCTTTCTTTTATAGTGCTATCTTTTATTAGAGAAGATGCTTTTAATAAAGAGTTATCTCCAAATTTTTTAGTTATTTCATCTATAGTGTTTATTATTTTGTTTTCTTTAGTTAATGTTTCTTCATTGTCAAATATATTAAGTTGTATGTAGTTATCATCTTCTATTTTTCCTAAAGATATGTTTATTTTTCTTATAGGTAAATCTTCTACATAATTATTAAATAGGGTTATACAAAGTTCATATATTTTTTCTTCATCTTTAGTTCTTTCTGCTATTTTTCTTGAATGATAGAATCCATTTCCTATGTCTCTTGAATATCCTATTCCAAAGCCTATTACACTACAAGTTTTTTTATTTTCTCTAAGGCGTTTAGCAAGACGATTACACATTTCTTTTATTATTAATGGAGTGTTAAGTGTTGTATAGTCTTTGTATAGTACTTGACTTAAACTATAACTTTTATTTTTGGTTTCAAGTTTTTCATTTTTTATATTGCTCGTATCTATTCCATTAGCGTGCAGCCATAGTTCTTCTCCTAAAATACCAAATCTTTTTTTATAGAATGATTTTGGGTATTTGTTTATATCTCCAACTTTTTTAATTCCTAAATCATTTAGTTTTTTCATGGTTTTAGGGCCAATTCCCCACATATCTGTTAAGGGTTCTATATTCCATAATTTTGTTTTAACATCTTCATAAGTCCATTTAGCAATAAAGTCTTTGTTATGTTTTGATTCTACATCTAAAGCTATTTTGGCTAATAAAAGATTAGGACCAATTCCACATGTACTGGTAAGACCAGTTTTGTCTGTTATTTTTTTCATTATTGTTTTTGCTAGAGTTATGTCATCCATTTTGTAAAGTTTTAAGTAATCAGTTACATCTAGAAAAGATTCGTCAATAGAATATACATGCATATCTTCTTCTGAGACAAAGTCTAAAAAAATATTTATGATTTCTTTACTTTTTTTAACATATAAACTCATTCTTGGTTTAGCAATTATATATTTTATATGTTTTGGTATTTCATATACTCTTCCACGAGAAGGCACTCCTAGTGTTTTTAGGTATGGAGTAACAGCAAGTGTTATAGCGCCTCCGCCTCTTTTGGGGTCGGCGACAATTAATGGGGTAGTGAAAGGGTCTAGATTTCTTTCTACACATTCACATGATGCGAAAAAACTTTTTAAATCTATACATAATATATTTCTTTCATTCATCAAATTCGCCAACCTTTGTTCGTTACAAGTATAGCATACATAAGTTTTTGTGGTCAAATGGTAAAAAAAGGAATATAAATTAAGGATAATTTCATATATTTTATTAGAGGTGGACTATGAATAAAAAATTACCAAATGTATTTGCAAATACTAAAACAGGTGTTATAAAAAATAATAAAGAACAATATTATTCTAAAGAAGATGATCTTTTATATAATGATGATAATTTACATAATAAAAACATAAAGGCAATAATGGTAAGAAAAAAGATTAATGATTTATTTAATAGTGATAATTTTGTTTATAAAGCTAGAGTTATTATTACTACTAGTGAAGGAGATAAAGAGTATACTTTGATTGCTAAAAATAATGATAGTTTACTTACTATAAATAACGAGAGTATACCTATTAGTGAAGTTATTGATATAAGGAAACTGTGATGTTTCTTTATTTTTAAATGATATAATTAAATATTTTTACATATAATAGTAGTAGGTCCTCTAATTGACTTATATCTTAGTTTATGTTATATTATTAGTGCATTTTGAAATGAAAATGTTAGCCGCTTATGGATGGTGCGGGTTATTAAGTTATTCCAATCGCGAAATGTTAGCCGCTTATGGATGGTGCGGGTTATTAAATTATTCCAATTGAAAATGTTAGAAAACTTTATCAATTTGATGGAGTTTTCTTTTATTTTGTGTTATTCTAATTTTGAGGTGGATATTTATGCAGATTAGGACAGGATATGTATATCATATAAAAGATGAATTTTTTAATAAAATAAATGATAAAGGTTTAATGATAAATCATGAAAATGGACGTACTAGACCTACTTATTTTACTATTAAGGATAAAGATATTTTATGGTTTATACCAATTAGTAGTAAAGTTTTTAAGTATAGACCAATTGTAGATAAAAAAGTAAAAAAATACGGAAGTTGTAAATCTATAATGATTTGTAAGATTGCTAGTAAAGATTCTGTTGTTTTACTTCAAAATGCTTTTCCAACATTAGAAAAATATATAGATCAGTTCATACAGAAAATGGAGTTCCTGTTAGGGTAGCAGATAATTTGAGAGATGAAATATTAAATAATTTTAATTTTATGTTAGCATTAAAGAAGAGTGGAAGAGATTTATTTTTTACGGATATAGATGCTATTAAAGAGAAAATGATGAATAATTCTTGATTTTTTGTACAAATAATGATACAATTGGTGTAGTTAAAGGGGGATAAGTTATGGAAACTTGGTTAGAAAGAAAGAGGAAAATTGATTTAGCGCTTAGAGAAGCAGAAGAATTAAAGGCTAGAGCGTATGCTATTTCTGTAGTTATAGATGATTATAGACGTATTGACGAATCAGAAGATTGGGAAGCATATGTGGATCAAAATGGAGTAGTTCGTCTAGAGTCACTGAGAGAAAGAGTTGTGAGAGAAAATCGTGAATTTGTTCAAAGCATTGTTTCTCAAATACCTGAGGAAAGTTTGAATTATATTGATTCTAGTTTTGGACTTCCAATTTTAGGTGAAGAACCAGAGGTATACAATACATCTAGATTAAAATTAAAAAGATAAGAGTCTTAGGACTCTTTTATTATGGTAAAAATTTTGTTATAATATGTGAATAAAAAGGAAGTGAAACATATGAATTTACCAAATATGTTAGAAGCTAAAAAAAGAGATAAGAATGCTGTTATAGATAATTATAAATATAAAGAAGTTAAAATAGATGATAGTTTAATAGGAAAGAAGTTTTTTGTTAGAACATATGGATGTCAAATGAATGAACATGATGGAGAAAGAGTTAAGGGAGTTTTATCTAGTCAAGGATTAATTTTAACTGAAATTATGGATGAGGCGGATATTATTATTTTAAATACATGTGCTATAAGAGAGAATGCTCATGATAAAGTTTTTGGGTTTATGGGACTTATTAAAAAAATGAAAGAGACTAGACCTAATTTATTAATGGGAATATGTGGTTGTATGGCTCAAGAAGAAAGTGTAGTTAATGAAATAAGAAGTAAATATAAATATGTTGATTTTATTTTTGGGACACATAATTTAGATAGTATGATAAGTGTAATAAATGAAAGAGTTAGAAGTGGTAAACAAAATGTAGAGGTTTACAGTGTGCTTGGCAATGTGTGTGAAGGAATTCCTGAGTCACGTGATAGTAAATATAGTGCATGGGTAGATATAATTTTAGGATGTGATAAGTTCTGTACTTATTGTATAGTACCTTATACACGTGGGACTCAAAGAAGTAGACGCTATGAAGATATTATAGAAGAAGTTAAAGGACTTAAGGAATTAGGATATAAAGAAGTGACTCTTTTAGGTCAAAACGTTAATGCATATGGAAAAGATTTGTATAAAGATTATGATTTATCTAATTTACTTCGTGATGTTAGTAATACAGGTATTGAAAGAATTCGTTTTGTTACAAGTCATCCTTGGGATTTTACAGATGAAATGATTAAGGTTATAAGTGAATGTGATAATGTGATGCCTTATGTGCATTTGCCAATTCAATCTGGAAGTGACAGAATTTTGAAACTAATGGGAAGAAGATATACGAAAGATGAATATATAGAGTTATATAATAAAATAAGAAGTAGAATTAAAGGTGTAAGTGTTACTACTGATATTATTGTTGGATTTCCAGGTGAAACAGAAGAAGATTTTCAATGTACTTTAGATGTTGTAAATGAATGCAAATTTGACGGAGCGTTTACTTTTGTGTTTAGTCCAAGAGAGAACACACCAGCGGCTAAACTTGTTGATGATACACAAGTAGAAGTTAAAAATGAAAGATTACATATTCTTAACGAAGTGGTTAATAAATATAGCCTAGAAGCGAATCAAAAATGTGTTGGAGAAGTTCATAAGTGTTTAGTTTTAGGAAAAAGTGAAAAAGATGAAACTAAATATATGGGTTATACTGAACACATGAAACTTGTTAATATAGTAAGTGAAGATGATATTATAGGTAAAATAGTAGATGTAAGAATAGAAGAAGCAAAAAGTTTTAGTTTAAATGGAACTAGAATTTAAATTTTATGAGGAGGGGTTTATGGATAAGTTAGAAATGATGTATAGTGAAGGAGTAAAACTATATAGAAATAGAAAGTTTAATGATGCAAGAGCATTATTTATGAATTTACTTAATTATAAAGAATATTTTTATAAAGCACTTAGAATGATTATTAAAATAAATATAAGGCAAAATAGATTTAGCGAAGCAAGGCAGTTAATACTTGATAATATGTATTTAAATAATTTTAATACTATAGAACTTTTGTCTAATCTTGAAAATGTTGAGTATAATTATAATGAAGCTATTTCTTTTATTTTAGAAGCAAAGAGAATTAAGTCTAGACAAGGAAGATTAAATGTATTTCTTGCTGACTATTATATTAATAATGGTGAATTTGATAAAGGTATTGAAGCGTTATCGCTGGTGCAAGAAGGATATTTTAGTGAAGCAGAACAATTAAGAATAGTTATGATTAAAATAATATTAGGAGATTATGATGGGGCTTTGCAAGAGTTAAGTAAAGTAAATATAAATACGATTTCTACTAAGTTACAAAATATATATTTAAAGTTATATTATTCTATAATGTATTTTTTAGGCAGAATTCCAAAATCTTTTCCTAGTGTAGAAGGTTATTTACATCTTAATTTTAAAGATTTATTATTTGGACCATATGATATGCTAAAAGGATTAGATACATATGTGACTATTAACAAAACTCCTCAACAAGATTATTTGTATTTTTCTTCTAGTTTAGATACTTCAAAATTTATATCGAGTGTTAGAGAAAGAATTTCAGGAATGAATCCAAGATTTTTTAATGGCATTCAGATTTATAATTTTAATTTTGACTTTCCAGTTGGAAAATTAAATGATAAAGATGTATATGGAGCTTCAGTAAAAACACCATTAAAAAGTAGTAAAATAATATCTATATTACCTGCTGATTTTTCTCCTGAATTTGATAAAGAAGGTTTAAGTACTAGTGAAGATTTAAGAAAAAGATTAATGATAAGTTAAAATATGAGGATAATATTATGGAAGAAAAAAATTTTAAAAATTTAGGATTAATAGTTGCGACAGGTCAGAATAGAGAGATAGGTTATCAAAATGATTTAATTTGGAGAATTAGAGAAGATCTTGATTATTTTAGAAGAGTTACAATGGGGTCTTATATAATAATGGGAAGAAATACTTACGAATCAATGCCTAAAAATCTTTCTGGAAGAAGATATATTGTATTGTCTAGAGATAGAAATTTAGTTTTAGATTCTAGTAAAGTTCTTAGTAGAAGTGTAGAAGAAACTTTAGGATTTGTATCTAGTAGAAGTGAAGAAAAGTTTTTTGTAGTAGGTGGGAGTGCTATTTATAAAGAATTTCTTTCATATGTAAGTTTTATGCATATTACTGAGATTAATCAAAAATTTCCTTTAGCGGATGCTTATTTTCCAGATTATGATGAAAATGATTTTACAACTTTAGATGATAGTGATTTTATGATTGAAGGTAATATAGAATATAGGCATAGATTGTTACTTAGGAAATAAAAATGTACTTTTTTCTTAAAAGTATGTTTTTTTATTGAGAATCTTTTTCTAATATGTTATTATATTCCCTAAAAAAGGGGAAGATTTTATGAGTAATAGAGGTTTAGATTCAATATTTTATGAAGGTTTAAAATATTTTAATGCTAATAATTATAAAAAAGCTAGAGAGTGTTTTGAAATATCTTTAAAGACTCCTCAGTATAGAACTGTATCAATTGAAATGCTTTTTAAAATTGAAATTTCAGAAGGAAAATTTAGTGAAGTTAGAGAAAATGTGAATTTGTCTGATATAGAAGAATTTAGAAAAAGAGATCTATTAGCGCAGTTAGATAATAGTGAGTATAATTATATAAGAAGTAGAAAAGTTTATAGAGGTTTAGTTAGAGAGTTTCCAGATAATCCAATTTACTTATTAAGATTAAGTAAAGTATGTCTTAATATGGGATATTTTGAAGATGCTAGAAAATATTTGCTAAAATTACAAGACTATGATAAATTTAGAGCCACTAGTTTACTAGAATTAGTAGTTCTAGAGATGGTACAAGGAAATTATGAAGAAGCTTTAAGGAAATCTAAATTAATAAATAAAAAATTTCTATCTTATCCACTTTTAAAGCAATTAGAAAAACTTCGTACTTTAATTAGTTATCATTTAGGAAAGGATTTAAGAGGTTTATCGGCTACTGATAATACTAGGTATACTATAGATATTTTACAAGGTAAAAGAGATACTCTTATGTCTCATTTAATGGAGCATAAAGGAGATACACAGTTAAGATTTAGAGAAGATATAGACTTAGATGATTTATTAGAAGAGGCAGAAGAATTAATTGGTAGAGTAAATCCGTCTATTAATTTTGCTAGTAATTGTTATAGGGTAAGTTTAGATCATCCTATAGGATATAATGGAGAAAAAGAATTAAATTGTCTTTCAATCGTTACACTTCTTAATACTCCAAAAATTATTACTATGTTTCCAGAAGATTTTTCAGATGAATTTGATGTAGAAGGATTTTGTAAAAGTGATAGACTAGCAAAAAGATTAAAATCAAAATAACTCACATTTATGGGATATATGTCATATATTATTTATAGGTGATATGTGATGTTTAAGGAGATTGTTACTAAAGCAGTTATAGGTAAAGGAAAGAAAACTTTTAGAAATAAGTATGAAGCGATTACTACTGATAGAATTGATACTGTGCTTGGGTGTTGGGTAATTAATCATACAATGAGTGGAGTTAATGATAATGGTAGAGTTAGAATAACTGGATCATTTGATGTAAATATTTGGTATAGTTATGATAATAATACTAAAACAAGTGTAGAAGCTAGAAAAATTAGTTATACTGAAGTTGTTAATGTTCGTTTAAAACAGAATAGTAATTTAACAAATGATAGTGAAATTATAATAACAAGTTTAAAAAATCCTACTGTTATTGATGTAAGTTCTAGAAATAATATTATAAATTATGAAATAGAAAAAGAGCTTGGTATAGAGATAATAGGAGATGCTAAAGTGAAAATACAAATTATGGAAGATGATTATGAAGACTATGATATTATAGATGAAGAAGTAAGTGATGAAGAATTAAATGAAATTATAGATAATCAAATAGATGAAGATTATTTGAATGATGGATTTTAAGTGATAAAATTTGAGTTCTTAGTTAATAAATTTAACTAGGGACTTTTTTAATGTTGTTTGTATGGTATTAGTTGACATAGTAATGGCAGGTAATTATAATAACTATTTAAAACAGAAAAGGGGGAATCTTTATGATTACTTTTGAAGATGTGGATACTGTTTTAAAACAAAAATCTGTAATTAGTATAAGTGATGATTATAATTTAAGGCAATTGAGAGAAAGAGCGAGAAATAATGAAATAATTAAGAAAATACTAAAAAAGTTATTTCCATATGGTTTTATTCCTCAAAATGTAGATATGACTGATTTTTTTGTTCAAGAAGTTGCTTCAAGAGTAAAAAATAATTTAAGAGATAAGAGATTATTAGAAATGGCATTGAGACAACTTGGTTATAATACTTCTTGTGAACTTTATTTTGCTACAATATTCATTGATTTTTTTAAAATGCATTATATGGATAGAACAGCTTTAGAATTTTTTTGTAATGCTTTGTTTAGTATTGATAAGTTTGATGAAGTTTTTGGAAGCACTTTTCTTTCTTTAGTAGGTGGAGAAAGATGTGAAGTAAAAAGAGCGCTACATCAATTAGGTATGAGTGTTACATTTAATGAGAGAAGATCACAGTGTCATAGAATGACTGTTAATGGACTTTTACATAATCCTAAGTTAATTGGAGCTTATTATTATATTCCTTATCAATTTTATGGTTATATTGAACATTCTGTTTTGATTGATCCAGAACGAAATATGGTTTATGACTTGGCACAAGACATAGCTATTCCTTTAAATATTTGGAAAACATACTATAATAATCCATCTTTTGTGATTTCAGGAGAAGAGTTTCAAGAAATAAATAGAAAAGTTATGGAAGAATATTCTTTTCCTATAACTATGTCAACTATTGAAGGCGTTAGAAGAGAACTAAAGAAAACATTGTAATTTAAAATTTACTTTTATTTGTAAAATGAAAGTTCTTTTTTTTAATATTCATATTATTTAATGATATAATTAAAGGGCAACTTGAAGTTGGTGTAATGCAACTAAGGAGTGTGCTAGTCTTTTTAAGAGGTGTTTATTATGAAGAAGTTTATAGATAAATTTAAAAGAAATTTAGATATATTTACATTTATTTTAATAAGTATTTTTATTGAGTTGTTTGCCATTACTTATACTACTTGTGGTTTTTATTTGAGTAAACCTTTGTATCCTATTTTAATTTTAATGTTTTTTGTATGTTTTTTAAATTTATTTAAGAATAAAGTTATTAGATTAGTAATTAGTTCACTTTTACTTTGTGGACAGGTTGCTATGGATACTGCATTCATATTTTTGTATGATTCTAATGGTACTGTTTTTGAATGGGCTATGTTTAATCAAAGGACTGATGCGTTTGGTACATTAGAAACTTATGAATTACAATATTTTTATATAGCAATTTGTGCTGCGTTTATAATTTTTAGGTCTGTTTGTTTTGGATACAAGTATTATAAAGATTATAAAAATAGTATTAAGTTAAAAAGTGAATATGGTATTAAGTTTATAGTATCTAATTTAATTATTATGTTAGGGTGTTTAGTTACTGTTGTTTTGATACCTGTTATTGATACTAATAAAGGTAAGGAAACTATATATACTGATAGATTATATAGTACGACTGCGAATAATTATCAAGCAATAGGTATGGTAGGAAACGGTCTTTATCAAGTGGTGAGTGGTAAAACTGTAGTTAATATAAGTGATGTAAGTGATGTAGAAGATTTTATTTATAAAGAAAAAATAGAAAAAAGTGATTATTATGGTATTAGTAAAGGAAATAATTTAATATTAATTTTAATTGAAAGTGGTGAATGGTATCCATTTACTAAATATCCAGAACTTGCTAATGTTTTATATCCTAATTTAACCAAGTTTATGAATGATGGGCTTATTATGGAGAATTTTTATCAAAAGGAAAAGACAGATGTTAGTGAAGCACTTTCTGTTTTAGGAAATTACCCTACAGGTAAATATGTAAATTATGATTTTGCAGATAATAGTTATCCTTTTGCGCTTCCTAGTTTGTTAAAATATTATAATAAAGATATGATAGTTAAAAGTTATCACGCTAATTATGGAAATTTTTATAATAGATATGAATTACATAAATCTTGGGGATTTGATAGTTTAACTGGAATAGATGAGATGAATGAGTATGGGGTAGAAGATACTTGGCAACATAAAAAGGGTGAAAGAAATTTAGATAGTATAACTTTTGATAAGATGAAAGAAGTTATGTTTCCTAAAGATGAAAACTTTTTCTCATTTATATTATCATTTACTATGCATGGATATTATGGAGAAAGAGAAACTTTAAAACCATATTATAAGATTTTGGATGATAATGGGATTTTAAAAGAAGTTAATAATAGTGATGAAGAATATTTAAAAACATATTTGGCAGCGCTTATGGATTTTGATAAAGCGGTTGGTAGTATGATGGAATATTTAGAAGAAACTGGTGCACTTGATGATACTACTATAATTATGTTTAGTGATCATAATACTTATTATAATAGTCTTAGTTATTATGCTAAGGATATAGAAGAAAAATATAATAGTGAGTTATACCATATACCTATGATGATTTATGATACTAAGTTAACTAATAAATATGTAAGTGAAAATGGTACTAATAGAATAAGTAAATTTACTACAACTTCTGATATTACTCCAACTGTACTTGATATATTTGGTCTTGATGGTTGGAAAAATCTATATTTTGGTAGTTCAATTTTTTCTCCATCTTTAGAAAGTATAGTATTTAGTAGAAATTATGGAATATTCATTTCTCCTAAATTTGTAGGTTATTCACTTAATAGTTTAAAATATGAAAGAGAAGATTTAACTGAAGCTAATATTAAAGATTATGAAAAAAGAGCACTTATTCACTTAAAAAAATTAGAGTATGTAGATAAAATATATTATTCAGATTATTTTAAGACACATGAATATAAGTATGAGTAGTTAATATTTGATTATAAAAAACTTGATTATTTATATAGTTAATGTTAAAATTTTGTTAGTGAGGTTGGTCCTTGGCCATTGGGCTGAGGGACAACTTCATTTTTTCTTGCAAAAATTAAAATTACATCATTTTCTCTTTTTATAATTATTTTTTTTACCCATTTTCTTTTTGAAGAATTATAAATCATAATTATTTGTTTTTTAATTTCTTCATTTGATAAATTATTAAAGGTATATTTACTCTAGGTAATAAATAAATTTTTCCTCCAAATGTATTTTTTAACCTAATTGCTGTTTTTAATTACATCTATATAATTTTTAATATTCACAAATTATCCTCCTAAATGATTTAAATGATATTTATTTTGCTAGAACGTGATTTTATTGTAAATAATCTTTTTCTTGTAGGGTGAACCAAAAATGGTTGACATATTATTTTGAATTTGGTAATATTATTAACAGAAAGAGAGGGATAAATATGGTAAAATTAAGACTTAAGAGAATGGGTAGTAAAAAGAAACCTTTTTATAGAATAGTAGCTGCTGATAGTCATGATAGAAGAGATGGATCTTTTATAGAATTAGTTGGAACTTATAGTCCACTTGAAGATTCAAAGATTGATATTAATGAAGAAGTGGCATTAAAGTGGTTAAATTCTGGAGCTATGCCAAC
>CAOJDZ010000002.1 GCA_948433815.1 uncultured Clostridia bacterium | reverse complement strand
TCTAATGATTGGTTTGAAAAATATGATGATAATGGTTCTTATTGGGTGGAATACATTATAAATAAAGGAACAAAATCTGAATTAAAAATAAAAGTTATAGTAAATAAAAAAATTACTAAAGGAATTTATGCATATGAAATTAATGGTAAACTTTACTATGAAGAAATAAATGATGAAACTAATCCAGAATTAAAATATTATATAAATAGTTCTAATTAAGGTTGCATTATCGGCTAGTATGATTTAGCACCTTCTACGGCATATTAAAGGAGAATGTAAAATGGGAGTATATTATATTATTAGGCTTACTATATGGATACTATTATTTTTTATTGTAGTTTTAATTATGAAAAAAAATCATAAAAATACTAAAAGAAATTTAATATATTTATTTGCAATTTGCATAATAGGTTATTCATTTAGTTGTAATTTAAATATTGAAAGCTTATTTTTAAAATTTGATAAATATCAAGATGCTTTATTTTATACTGAAGGCTACATAAAAAATTATTTAAATATAGAAGGAAAAGTATCAAATTTAATAGTATTAAAAAATAATAAAACTATATTCATTCCTAAAGAAAATAAAAAATATAAAATTAATAAAAATTTTTATAATAATTCATATACATCAAAAACCTATGAAAGCTTTGTAATAACAGAATATTCATATAAAGAAGATACATTTATTTCAATTCTTATTAAAGATAAAAATGACATCAAGATTTCCGATAATTTAGACACTGTTTTTATACAGCAGAATCAAAATAAAAAAGAAGATTATCATATTTATTATGCATATATAAAAGACTTTGAAAGTAAATATGAATTAACAATAAATGATAAAAAATATATAATAAAATAAATTGGTAGTCAGTTATAATTTATTCTATGGTTAAAAATGCTATTAAACAATTAAAGAAAGTGATATTATTTATTTAATCATATTTAATATTTGAGAAGTGAGAGTGATGATATGAAAAAGATTAAAAATAAAAAGTTTGAAAAATTACTTTTACTTTTATGTTACTTACTTGTTATTTTTTCATTCATTGCGCCTTTAGTTCTTTTGGAGTTATCAATACTTATAAATGAGAAATTAATCAAATTAATTAAGCCGTCCTTTTGTTTAGGTCTTTTTTGTGGAGTTATTTTCTTATTAGTTATTTTATTTCCAGGTAACATGAAAAAAATTTCTATTTCTTCTGGAATACCAGTAAAATATTTTCTTGGATTAGAAACATTTGATAAAATAAATTCATATTTAAATCAAAAATTTCTAGAAAATAATTACATATTAAAAGAATCGTTAAGTTTTGATAATTATATGATTAAATTATATTGTAAAAAAATAAATTTATTAAAGTATGAAATAATCATGGTTATAAACTTTAATGAATCAAAAAATGACATAAATATAAATAAGGAAATACTAAATTTTTTAAACACTATTAAAAATAGAACTTTATTTTTATATTTAGTACCTATAGTAATTGTAAAAGAAGAAAATGAATATTTTAAAAAATATATTCACTATCCTCTTATTCAAGAAAAAACAAGGTTTTTATTACCTGTGGCATATTCTTTGCAAGAAAAATCATTTTATATAGTTAAGCAGACTTGTGAATTAGGAATTGGTAAATATTATGAATTAAATAAAAGAATAATTAATATTTTGGATTTAAAAAAATAAACATAGGTGATTAAATATGAAAAATTATGAAAGAATTGAAGAGTGGCTGTTTTATCTTTTTATTGTTTTTAAAATTGCTATTCCTTTGATGGTTGCATTAATATCTCTAATAGTTGGTGATAAAGTGTTATTTATTATTTTAATATCAGGAAAGATTGGTACTATTTTTTTAATAGCTTGGATATTAGCATTATTATTTAAAAATAAAAATAAGAGGATTTAAATTGTGCATTAAATTAGGTAGTTCTATAAAAAATACAGCTCAAGTTGAAACGATAAAAATGATAATAGATTTATTAAATTATGATGTGTCAAAAGACAAAAGACATGTTCATCAAAATATTATAGTGCTGCTAATGTAATTTTTAAATGCAAATCGGATAAAGACATTTTAGAAAATAACGTTTGTTTAAAAAAGGATTAAAATGTGAATAACCTATTACTTATTCACACATAAAAAATACTTTACAAATATGAGTTATTAACACTCATATTTTTTATTTTTAACATTTCCAAAAAATATGCCAAAAAACAGATAAATTTCTTGACGCCAACTTTACGAAAAAATATGTTAAAAAAAGGTTGATTTTTTAGGACTTTTATCATATAATTAACTACGAATGACCGCGAGGAAGCATGAGGTTGCTGATACACCCGGTTAAGTTGTTAAAATTTAATTTAGTATCAGGTAATTTGTGTCGAGCGAGTCTATTTGAAAAATAGGCGAAGGAGGGTAATTATGGCAAAGGAGAAAGTACGTGTTAGACTAAAAGCTTACGATCACAGAATTTTAGATGACGCTGCAAGCAAAATAGTTGAAACAGTTAAAAGAACAGGTGGTATAGTATCTGGACCAGTTCCGCTACCAACTGAAATTGACAAAATAACTATTCTAAGAGCAGTTCACAAATATAAAGATTCTCGTGAACAATTTGAAATGCGTACACACAAAAGATTAATTGATATTGATTCACCAAGTAAAGAAACAGTTGATGCCTTATCACATTTAGATTTACCAAGTGGAGTAGATATTGAAATCAAGTTATAATTAAAAAATTTATAGGGAGGAAAAATAATGACAAAAGGAATCTTAGGCCGTAAAGTTGGAATGACAGAAGTATTCACAACTGACGGAAAACTTATACCAGTAACTGTAGTAGAAGTTGAAGCTAACGTTGTTACTCAAATCAAAACAGTTGAAAAAGATGGGTATAACAGCATTCAACTAGGTGCTTTTACAAAAAGAGAAAAAGTATCTAACAAACCAGAAATGGGACATGTTAAAAAAGCAAATACTACACCTAAGCGCTTCTTAAAAGAAATAAAAGGATTAGATGTAACTAACTATGAAGTTGGACAAATAATCGGTGTAGAAACTTTCGAAGCAGGAGACGTTGTAGATGTAACAGGTACATCTAAAGGTAAAGGCTTCCAAGGTACAATCAAGAGACATAACTTCTCAAGAGGACCAATGTCACACGGTTCGCATTATCATAGAGCTGTAGGTTCAAGAGGACCAATGAGACCAATGAGAGTCTTAAAAGGCAAAAAATTACCAGGACATATGGGTAATGAACAAGTGACAATACAAAATCTTGAAATAATCGCAGTAGACGTTGAGAACAGTTGCTTACTTATAAGCGGTAATGTTCCAGGGCCTAAAAAAGGTTATGTATTAGTAAAAACAGCAGTTAAAAACGGAGGAAATAACGGAGCAAAAGAATTGGTATCTTATGTTGTTGAAGAAATAGTAGAAAATACTAATGAAGTTGTAACAGAAGAAGTAGTTGAAACTCCAGTAGAAAACGCTGTAGAAGAAGTAACTGAAACAGAAAGTAATACTGAAACTGTAGAAGAAACAGTTGAAGAAACTAAAGAAGAGGTTACAGAAGAAGTAACAGAAGAAACTTCACAAAAGGATGGTGAAGAATAATGGCAAAAATTAAAATGGTATCATTAAAAGGCGAAGCTGTTAAGGACATTAACCTTAATGATGAAATTTGGAATACAGAAGTTAACGAAGTGGTTATGAGTGACGCCATTAGATTACAACTTGCTTCATTAAGACAAGGAACACACAAAACAAAAGATAGAAGTGAAGTAAGCGGAGGCGGAAAAAAGCCATGGAGACAAAAAGGAACTGGACGTGCTCGTCAAGGTTCAACTAGAGCACCTCATTGGGTTGGCGGAGGAATTGTATTCGGTCCAACTCCAAGAGATTACAGTTTCAAAATGAACAAAAAAGAAAGAAGACTAGCATTAAAAGGAGCTCTTTCTGAAAAATTCAAAAACAACAATTTATGTGTAGTTGATCAAATGGAAATCAGCACACCTAAAACTAAAGACTTTATTAAGACTTTAGAAGGTTTAAAATTAGAAGGTAAAACTTTAATCGTAACTGATGGAGAAAATGGAAACGTTGCTCTAGCAGCTAGAAACGTAAGTAACCTATATGTAATTGAACCAAAAGGTATTAACGTTTTAGATTTAGTAAGTGCAGACAACCTATTAATCGACGAAAAAAGCGTAAATACAATAGAGGAGGTGCTTAAATAATGAAATTAGAAATAATAAAAGCACCAGTAATTACTGAAAAATCAAGTAATTTAGCTAATGAAAACGTATATGTTTTCAAGGTTGATAAAAAAGCCAATAAAACAGAAATCAAACAAGTTATAGAAAGCAAGTTTGGTGTAAAAGTTGAAAGCGTTAACACAGTTAATGCAAAAAGTAAGAAAAGAAGAGTAGGAAAATATACAGGTTACACTTCTGCTTACAAAAAGGCTTATGTAAAACTTAAGGAAGGCTCTACTATAGAGTTTTAGAAGGTGATTATATGGAAATTAGAAACTATAAACCGATAACAAACGGAACTAGACATATGAGTACTTTAGTAAACGAAGAAATTACTAAAACTACTCCTGAAAAAAGTCTAACTAAAAAAACTAAAAGTAAAGCTGGAAGAAACAATCAAGGTAAAATCACTGTAAGACATCGTGGTGGCGGAGTTAAAAGAAAATACCGTATTATAGATTTCAAAAGAAATAAAGATGGTGTTATTGGAACAGTAGCTGCTATTGAATACGATCCAAACAGAAGTGCAAATATCGCTCTTATCAATTATGCAGATGGAGAAAAAAGATATATAATCGCACCACTTAATTTAAGTGTTGGAGATAAAATAGAAAGTGGAGAAAACGTTGATATTAAAGTTGGTAATGCAGCACCACTTATGAATATTCCAGTTGGTACAGTAGTACACAATATAGAATTAAATCCTGGAAAAGGAGCACAACTTGCAAGAAGTGCAGGATCAAGTGCACAAATCCTAGGAAGAGAAGGAAAATACGTTCTTATAAGATTAAAATCTGGTGAAACCAGAAAAGTTCAAGGAGTATGTCGCGCAACTATAGGACAAGTTGGAAACTTAGATTATGAACTTGTACATTTAGGAAAAGCTGGACGTAAAAGACATATGGGATGGAGACCTACAGTTCGTGGATCTGTTATGAACCCTAACGATCACCCTCATGGTGGTGGTGAAGGACGTGCACCAATCGGACGTAAAGGACCTATGACTCCATGGGGTAAACCAGCATTAGGACTTAAAACACGTAAAACAAAGAAAGCTAGTGAGAAATTAATAGTATCACGTAGAAAGAAAAAATAGAGAAAGGATTTGTGAGTATGTCAAGAAGTTTAAAAAAAGGACCATACGTTTTTGATAGATTACTAAATAAAGTAAAAGCCTTAAACGAAAGTGGTAAAAAAGAAGTAATAAAAACTTGGTCACGTCGTTCAACAATATTTCCTGATTTTGTTGGGCACACAATCGCTGTACACAACGGGCGTGAATTTATCCCAGTGTACATCACAGAAGACATGGTAGGACACAAACTTGGTGAGTTCGCTGGAACTCGTAAGTTCGGTGGACACGCTGGCGAAAACAAATAGGAAGGTGAATTGAATGGAAACTTATGCAATACATAAAGGTGCCATGATCGCACCTAGAAAAGCAAGGATGACACTAGACCTTGTAAGAGGAAAAAGCGTGGCTGAAGCCAAGGCTATACTTATGAACACTAACACTAAAGGAAGTCGTTTAATAAGTAAAGTATTAAATAGTGCTGTTGCAAATGCAGTTAACAATGCAGGACTTGAAGAAAATACACTTTATATTAAAGAAGCATATATTAACGAAGGAACAACATTAAAAAGAAGTAAAATCGCATCACGTGGAAGCGTTGATAGAAGAGATAAAAGAACAAGTCACATCTACATTAAAGTAAGTGACATGAATACAATAAAGGAGGACTAGAGGCATGGGGCAAAAAGTAAGTCCAGTCGGACTAAGAATAGGAATCAATAAAGACTGGGAAAGCAAATGGTATGCACCTAATAAAGACTTTTCTCGAATTTTAAATACTGATATAAAAATCCGTGAATATCTAGAAAAGAAATTAAAAGGAAGCTCAGTCGCTAATATTGTTATCGAAAGAAATAATAAAAGAACAAATGTAATAATAAATACTTCAAAACCAGGTGTAGTAATAGGACGTGGTGGAGAAGAAATAGAAAAACACAAGAAAGAATTATCTAAAATAACTGGAGAAGAAATCTACATTTCAATAGTAGAAATTAAACAACCAGATTTGAATGCGGCATTAGTAGCAGAAAATATTGCTATGCAAATTGAAAATCGTGCTTCATTCAGAGTTGCTCAAAAAAGAGCTATTAGAAATACTATGAAAGCAGGAGCGAAAGGTATTAAAACACAAGTTTCAGGACGTTTAAACGGTGCTGAAATAGCTAGAAGTGAATTCTATAAAGAAGGAACAATACCTCTACATACATTAAGAGCAGATATAGATTATGCTCATAAAGAAGCAGATACAATCTATGGAAAAATCGGTGTAAAAGTATGGATTTACAAAGGTGAAATCCTTCCTGCTAAAGAAAATAAGGGAGGTAAGAAGAGTGTTACTACCAAAGAGAACTAAATATAGAAAACCTCATCGTGTTAGCTACGAAGGAAAAAGTAAAGGTAAAAATAAATTATCTTTTGGAGAATTCGGATTAGTTGCTAAAGAAGGTGCTTACATTACATCAAGACAAATAGAAGCAGCACGTGTAGCTATGACAAGAGAAATGAAAAAGTCTAAAAGAGGTAAAATTTGGATTAACATATTCCCTCATTTAGCAAGAACTAAAAAACCTTTAGAAGTTCGTATGGGAAGCGGAAAAGGTGCTGTTGAAGAATATGTGGCAGTAGTAAAAGAAGGTAAGATTATGTTTGAAATGTCTGACGTAACAGAAGCAACTGCAAGAGAAGCATTTCGTTTAGCAAGTCACAAATTACCTATTAAAACAAAATTCATAATGAAAGAGAGTGGTGAAACAAATGAAAACTAGTGAAATAAGAAAAATGACCACTGAAGAAATAAATACAAAAATAACTGAAACTAAACAAGAATTATGGAATTTACGTTTTAGTGGTGCAACAGGACAATTAGAAAAACCACATAGAATCAAAGAATTAAGACATGATGTAGCAAGAATGAAAACCGTACTTAACGAACGCAAGGAAAGTAAGTAGGAGGATTTTATGGAAAAACAAAAAGAAACAATAGTAGGAAAAGTTGTAAGTACTAGCATGGACAAAACAATAGTTGTTCAAATAGAAACATACAAAAAACATCCACTATATAAAAAGAGAGTAAAATATTCTAAAAAATATAAAGCTCATGATGAAGAAAATAAAGCAAAAGTAGGAGACATAGTTAAAATAATCGCATGTCGTCCACTTAGCAAAACAAAAAGATTTGTATTAGATAGCATAGTAGAAGAAGCTATCATACTTTAAAAGGAGGCAAGTATTATGGTACAACCAGAAAGCCGTTTAAAAGTAGCAGATAACTCAGGTGCTCGTGAAATTTTAGTAATTAGAGTACTTGGAGGATCTTTTGTAAGAAGCGGTAATATTGGAGACGTTGTAGTTGGAACAGTTAAAAAAGCTATACCTAACTCAAACGTTAAAAAAGGAAAAGTCGTAAAAGCTATAATAGTTAGAACAGTACAAGGCGTAAAAAGACCAGATGGGTCCCATATCAAATTTGATGACAATGCTTGTGTTCTAATTAAAGATGATAAAAGTCCAGTTGGAACTCGTGTTCTAGGACCTGTCGCTCGTGAACTTCGTGATAAAGACTTTATGAAAATCGTTTCACTAGCGCCA
The DNA here is from genome assembly GCA_948433815.1 of uncultured Clostridia bacterium. Taxonomy (GTDB): domain Bacteria; phylum Bacillota_I; class Bacilli_A; order RF39; family UBA660; genus MGBC139354. The sequence continues at coordinate 7,910 of CAOJDZ010000002.1, read as the reverse complement.
GAAGTATTATAGGAGGGTACTTAGTGTTATGAAAATTAAAGTTGGAGATAAAGTAAAAGTAATTACTGGAACTAATAAAGGAAAAGAAGGAAAAGTATCAAAAGTTTTAAGGAGTGAATCTAGAGTAATAGTTGAAGGTGTTAACATCGTTAAAAAACATGTTAAACCTGGTAAAACAAATGAAACTGGTGGAATCCTTGAAATTGAAGCTCCTATTCATATTTCAAATGTAAGCGTTATATCAAGTAACGATAAAAAAGAAACAAAAAAAGAGCCTAAAACTGAAAACAAAAAAAGCTCTACAAAGAAAACTGAAAAGAAAGAAACAGAAAGTAAATAAATAGGAGGCAAATAATGGAAACATTAAAAGAAGTTTATGTAAAAGAAATCGTGCCTGCTCTAACAGAAAAATTTGGTTATACTTCTAGAATGGAAGTACCAAAATTAGAAAAAATAGTATTAAATATGGGTGTAGGAGATGCTACAACAGATTCAAAATACTTAGATGCTGCATTGAAAGAATTAGAAGTAATCGCTGGTCAAAAGCCTGTAATTACAAAAGCTAAAAAATCAATCGCTGGATTTAAACTTAGAGAAGGAAACAAAATAGGCTGCAAAGTAACCTTACGTGGTGAAAAAATGTATATATTCCTAGAAAAATTAGTGAAAATAGCATTACCACGTGTACGTGACTTTAGAGGAATTTCACGAGGAAGTTTTGACGGAAGAGGAAACTATACTTTAGGAATAAAAGAACAATTAATATTCCCAGAAGTAGACTACGATACAATAGTTAAAATCAGAGGTCTTGATGTTGTAATAGTAACAACTGCTAAGACTAATGAAGAAGCATTAGAACTATTAAGTGGTTTCGGTTTACCTTTTAAGAAATAAGGAGGTTACACTAAATGGCAAAAACAAGTAAGAAAGTAAGTCAAAAAAGAGGATCAAAATTTGAAGTAAGAAATTACACAAGATGCGAAAGATGCGGAAGACCTCATGGAGTTTTAAGAAAATTTGGTCTATGTCGTATATGCTTTAGAGAACTTGCTTATAAAGGACAAATACCAGGCGTTAAAAAGTCTAGTTGGTAAGAAGGGAGGACTATAGTAATGGTAAACGATATAATTGCAGATATGCTTACAAGAATACGTAATGCAAGTGCAATGAAATATAAAACAGTTGATGTACTTAGTTCAAAAATGACTAAAGAAATCGCTAGAATATTAGAAAGCGAAGGATATATTGATGGTTTCTCAGAAAAATCTGAAGGAGCTAAACAATTGTTAACATTAAATTTAAAATATGGAGCAAAAAAAGAAAGGGTTATAACTGGTCTTAAAAGAATTAGTAAACCTGGTCTTAGAGTATACGTGAGTCACGAAGATGTACCAAGAGTTTTAAATGGTCTTGGAATCGCTATAGTATCTACTTCAAAAGGAGTAATGACAGATAAGGAAGCAAGAAAACAAAACTTAGGTGGAGAAGTTCTTGCATATATCTGGTAAGGAGAACGTATGAGCAGAATAGGAAAAAGAGAATTAGTTATACCAGATGGTGTAACTGTTGATGTTAACAATAATAATGTAAAAGTAAACGGAAAACTAGGAGAATTAACATTAGATGTTAAACCTGGTATTGAAGTAAATATTGAAGAAGGAAAAGTTTTAGTAAAAAGAGCAAATGATACAAAAACTTTAAAACAATTACACGGAACAACAAATGCAAATATAAACAACATGTTAATAGGTGTAAGTGAAGGCTTCAAAAAAGAACTAGAAATCAACGGTGTTGGATATAAATTTGCAGTTTCTGGTAATACTCTTACAATAAGTGCAGGGTATAGTCATCCAGTAAAGATGGAAGCACCAGCAGGAGTAAAGATAGAATCACCAAGTCAAACTGAATTAACAATAAGCGGATTTGACAAACAAAAAGTTGGAGAATTTGCAGCAAAAGTTCGTGAAGTTAGACAACCTGAACCTTATAAAGGAAAAGGAATCAAATATAAAGATGAATTTATTAGACGTAAGGAAGGAAAGAAAGCTGCTTAGGGAGGTATAAAATATGATAAAGAAAGAATCAAGAAATGTAAATCGTACTAAAAGACATGCTCGTATTAGAAAGAATGTGTCTGGTACATCTACTACACCAAGATTAGACGTATTTAGAAGTAATACTAACATCTATGCACAAATCATAGATGATGAAAAGGGTGTAACATTAGTAAGTGCCTCTTCATTAGAAATGAAATTAAAAAAATGTGATATCGAAACAGCTAAAAAAGTTGGAGAAGAAGTTGCTAAAAAAGCAATAAAAGCGAATATCACAGAAGTAGTATTCGATCGTGGTGGATATAAATATCACGGAAGAGTAAAAGCCCTAGCAGATGCAGCACGCGAGGCTGGACTAAAATTCTAAAGGGAGGATATTAATGAAAGATAATAACGGAAAAGAAAGAAATAATAAAGAAAGAAATAACAGAAAAGAATTCGTTAAAAAAAGTCCTTATGAAGAAAAAGTAATCTCAATCGGACGTGTATCAAAAACAACTAAAGGTGGACGTTCAATGAGATTTACTGCTACAGTAGCTGTTGGTGACAGAAAAGGTAGAGTAGGACTTGGAACTGGTAAAGCAAATGAAGTTCCAGAAGCAATTTCAAAAGCAATAAAAGCAGCTGAAAAAAATGTAATCAAAGTTAACTTAGTTGAAGACAGAACATTAAGTCATGAAGTTATCGGAATATGTGGAGCTGCTAAAGTATTAATTAAACCAGCTAAAGCTGGTAGTGGAATTATCGCTGGTGGACCAGTTCGTAACGTATTAGAACTTGCTGGGGTAAAAGATATAGTATCTAAATCCCTTGGAAGTAATACACAAATAAACACAGCTAAAGCTGCTATGGATGCGCTAAAAAGACAAAGAAGTGCAGAACACATCGCAGAATTACGTGGAAAAACAGTAGAGGAGATTATAGGATAATGAAATTAAATGAACTTAAAAATCATCCTGGATCTACTCACAGAAAAAAAATAGTAGGTAGAGGACCAGGAAGTGGAATGGGAAAAACTAGTACTCGTGGAGAGAATGGTCAAAAATCTCGTTCTGGAGCAAGTATTAAACCTTGGTTTGAAGGTGGACAAAATCCACTATATAAAAGACTTCCTAGAAGAGGATTCAATAATAGTAGATTTACTACAAGATATACTGTTGTAAATGTTAAAGACTTAAATAGATTTGATGAAGGTACAACTGTAACACCAGAATTATTAAAAGAGGTTGGATTAGTTAAAAAAGAATTAAGTGGTATCAAAATATTAGGTAATGGAACACTTGAGAAAAAATTAACAGTAAAAGCAAATGTTTTTACAAATTCAGCTATTAATAAAATAGAAAGTATCGGTGGAAAAGTTGAGGTGATTTAGATGTTTGCAACATTTAAGCAAATATTTAAGAAAACTAATAAAGACCTTAAAAATAGAGTATTGTTTACTCTAGGTGCATTATTCATATTTTCATTAGGAAATGCAATAACAGTACCTGGAATGAGAGCAATAACAGATGATTTAGGATTTTTAGAGTTATTAAATGCTATGAGTGGTGGAGGACTAAAACAATTTAGTATCTTCGCACTAGGTGTAATGCCTTATATAACTGCTTCAATAGTATTACAAGTACTACAAATGGATATTATGGGAATATCTTACTTCCAAGACTTAAAAGAATTAGGTGAAGAAGGAAGAAGAAAAATAAATAAAATAAACAGATACTTAGGAATATTCTTTGCATTAGTAGAAGGCTACATTTACTCACTAATGTTTATGGGTAAAACTGGAAGTGCAATAGAATATGTTGAAATAAGTATAATACTAACAGCAGGAACAGCATTTCTACTTTGGTTAGGGGATCAAATAACTAACAAAGGTTTAGGAAATGGAATAAGTTTAATCATCATGGCTGGTATTATAAATACAGTTCCAAATATGATGGTAGAAGCATTTAAAAACTTAGTATTAAATGGTAATAACACATTAATAGGAGTTGTATCATTTATAGTATTTATCTTACTATATGTAGGAATAGTAATTGGAGTAATATTTGTAACTGATGCTGAAAGAAGAATACCAATTCAATATTCTAATAGAAGCGCAGGAGCATATAAAGCAAACCAATCATTCTTACCATTAAGAATAAATAGTGCTGGAGTAATGCCTGTAATATTTGCATCAGCAGTATTAGCAATACCAACAACACTAACATACTTTATAAAAAATGAAGGATTTAACTTATTCATAAATAAATACTTAACAACTACAACACCTATAGGATTCGTAGTATATATATTATTAATTATCGCATTTACTTACGGTTACACTTATGTAGCAGCAGTAAATCCAGAAGACATATCTAAAAATCTAAATAAACAAAATGGTTACATTCCAAATGTTAGACCAGGTAGTGAGACAACTAAATATATTTCAAAAGTTTTATCAAGAATAACTTTTATGGGTGCAATATTCATCGCAATAATCGCAGCCTTACCAATAGTATTTAGTTGGGTATCAAAAATGCCTAGTACAGTAACTTTAGGTGGAACAAGTATACTTATCGTAGTAGGAGTACTACTAGAAACTTATAAACAATTAGAAAGTTCAGTAGCGTCTAGAGCTTATAGGAGGTAAAAATGAACATAATATTTTTTGCCCCACCAGCTGCTGGTAAAGGAACTTATAGTGATTTACTACAAGAAAGACATGGATATAATCATATAAGTCCAGGAGAATTATTTAGAGAACAAGTAGCTAACAAAACAGAAATTGGTTCTTACTTAAAAGAAACGATGGATAAAGGTATGATGATTGATGATAAAATAGTCAAAAAGGTAATAGAAGAAAAATTAGAAACTTTAGACTTGTCCAAACCAATCGTTATTGATGGTTACTTAAGAACTGAAAGTCAAATACCAGATTTTGAATCTATAGTAGAAAAATATAATATAAATGTTGATAAAGCAATACTTATTAACATTAGTAAAGAAACTGGATTAAAAAGAAAATTATCAAGACTTGTGTGTCCTTCATGTAAAAGAGGTTATAATACATTAAACCCTTCATTAATTCCTTTAAAAGAAGGAATATGTGATGAATGTGGAACAGAATTAATAACTAGAACAGATGACACAAAAGAAGCTTATGAATCATTGTATGAAATATATTTAAAAGATACAATGCCAGTTATTGAATACTTTAGAAACAAAGGAATACTAGAAGTAGTAGACGGAGAAAAAGCTCCAGAAGAAGTTTTCAAACAAATTGAAAATATTATAGGAGTAAAAAATGATTAATACAAAATCTGAAGAAGAAATTAACTTGATGAGTTACGCTGGTAAAGTTTGTTATGACTTATTAGAATATATGGAAGACAAAGTAAAATCTGGCGTAACTACAAAAGAGTTAAATGACATAGCAGATGAGTTTATAAGAAGTAAAGGATGTACACCATCATCTCTTGGGTATGAAGGATATCCTGGAAGTATATGTACTAGCATCAATGATGAAGTAGTACATGGAATACCAGGACCTAGAAAACTAAAAAATGGTGACATCATTTCATTAGATGTTGTAGTCTGTTACAAAGGCTACCATGCAGACAGTGCTAGAACTTATAAAGTCGGCGAAGTAAGCAAAGAAATAGAAGATTTAATGAAATACACTAAAGAAGCTTTATATAAAGGTATAAGTGTAATAAAAGAGGGGATTAGACTAAATGAAGTTTGTGAGGCTATAGAAAGCGTAGCGATAGAACATGGTTATGGAGTTCCAAGGGAACTTGGAGGACACGGTATAGGAAGTAGTTTACACGAAGATCCTTTTGTAGCAAACTACAGTAATTCTGATTCAGAATTAATTCTAAAAAGTGGAATGACTATAGCTATAGAACCGATGTTTAGTTTAAAAGGAAGAAAAGTGTGGTTACTAGATGATGATTGGACAATCTCTACACAGGATGGAAGTCCAGTAGCACACTATGAACATACAGTAGTTGTCACTAAAGATGGCTACAAAATTCTAACAGGAGAGTGAATCATGGCAAAAGAAGGTTACATAGAAGCAGAAGGAAAAGTTTTAGAAGTAATCCCAGGTGGAGACTTTAAAGTAAAACTTGAAAACGGTCATATTGTAGAAGCTCGCGTTTCTGGAAAAATGCGTCAAAACCTAATTCGTATTTTTCCAGGTGATACAGTATTACTAGAGATTCCAATTTGTGATTTAACACGTGGGCGTATAATATATAGAAAATAATGGAGGTATTGAAATGAAAGTAAGACCATCAGTAAAACCAATATGCGAAAAATGCAAAATAATAAAAAGAAAAGGGAAAGTAATGGTAATTTGTGAAAATCCAAAACACAAACAAAGACAAGGTTAATAGGAGGTAATTATGGCGCGTATAAAAAATATAGATTTACCAAAAGAAAAAAGAATAGTAATAGGATTAACTTATATCTATGGTATAGGACCTAGCCGTGCAAAGAAAATTTGTGCAGCCGCTGGAGTAAGCGAAGATATAAGAGTTAAAGATTTAAGTATTGATGACATCAACAAATTAAGAAAAGAATGCGATAACTATGTTTTAGTTGGAGACTTAAAACGTGAAGTTGAAATGAATATCAAAACTAAAATGGAGATTAATTCATATCAAGGAACTAGACATAAAAAAGGTCTTCCAGTAAGAGGACAAAGAACTAGTAGAAACGCAAGAACTCGTAAAGGTAAAGCTAAGACAATAGCTAATAAGAAAAAATAGGAGGTTAATGTAATGGCATATAATAGAAGAAAAAGAAAAGCAAAGAAAGATATCACAGTAGGACAAGCTCATATACATTCAACTTATAATAATACAATTGTAACAATAACAGATGAAGACGGTGGAGTAGTAAGTTGGGCTTCAAGTGGATCTATTGGATACAAGGGTTCTAAAAAGAAAACTCCATTTGCAGCAGGACAATCAGCAGAAGCAGCAGGAAAAGCCGCTTATGATATGGGACTTAGAAAAGTAGCAGTATTCACAAAAGGAATTGGTGGAGGTCGCGAAACTGCAATTCGTTCATTAGGAACAGCAGGATTAGAAGTAACTTCAATCACAGACGTAACACCAGTACCACATAATGGATGTAGACCACCTAAGAGAAGACGTGTTTAGGAAAGGGGTAATATTATGTTAAGATTTGAAAAACCAGAATACAAAGTTGTAGAATACCAAGAAAATAACTTTTTTGGAAAATTTGTACTAGAACCATTAGAAAGAGGATTCGGTACAACAATAGGAAACGCTTTAAGAAGAGTAATGTTATCTAACCTTCCTGGAAGTGCTGTTAAAAGTATTAAAATAGAAGGTGTATTACACGAATTTCAAAAAATAGATGGAATAGTAGAAGATGTTACTGAAATAGTTTTAAACATGAAAAAATTAGTTGTTAAAAACTATGTAGAAGAAGATAAAAAATTATACTTAAAAGCTAACAAAGAAGGCGTAGTAACTGCAGGAGACATCACACCAGATGCAGACGTTGAAATAGTAAATCCAGATTTAGTAATCGCAACATTATCTAAAGGCGGATCATTAGATATGGAAATAGTAGTATCTAACGGACGTGGATATGTTGATGCAAAAGAAAATAGAAAAGAAATGAAAAACGTAGAAGTTGGAGTAATTCCAATCGACTCACTTTATAGTCCAATCGAAAGAATTAGCTATGAAGTAGAACCAGCACGTGTAGGACAAAGCGAAAACTACGATAAACTAATAATGGAAGTTTATACAAATGGTTCAATGACTCCTCAAGAAGCAATCGCACTAGCAAGTAGAATCTTAATTGAACACCTAGATATAGTAACTAAACTAAATA
>CAOJDZ010000001.1 GCA_948433815.1 uncultured Clostridia bacterium | reverse complement strand
TTTAGAGTTTAGTTCATTATATTTTATTTTTTCGTTTATAGTATTTGAGTATGATAAAACCGATTTTATATTTTTGTTTTCTTCTAAGTACTTTATGTATTCATATATTTTATCTTCATCTTTATTATTATAGACTCCAATAATTTGATTTGTGCTTCCAAATACTTCATCAACTTTGTTACTTTCAGTGTGTGTATAAAGTATTCCTAAGTTGCCTTTAAGTAAGTAACTACCAACAAATACAAATATAAATAATAATGTTAGTGGGTATTTTAATTTATAACTTATTTTACCTAATAAATTTAATTTTATGTTTATAGTCTTTTTTTCAGTTTTAGTTATTAATTTGTTGCACATTAAGATTAGGGTAGGGAGTGCTAAGAAGATGCATATTAAGCTTAGTAATACTCCTTTTGCTAGTACTAGGCCTAAGTCTTTTCCTATTGTGAAACTCATAAAAATTAAAGTAATTAAACCAACGATAGTTGTTAAAGAACTACTTGTTATCGCTTGGAAAGAGTGGTATAAAGCATTTTTCATAGCTTTAGTTTTATTTTTTTCTTTTAAACTTTCTTCTCTAAATCTACTTATAAGCATTATTGAATAGTCCATGGAAAGCGCCATTTGTAATATAGCACTTATAGAATTTGTAATGTCTGATACGTTTTTAAATATTATGTTAGTTCCATAATTTATTACAACGGCCATTAAAATGACAGCCAAAAATAGAAATGGTTCAATGTATGAATCACACATAATTATTAAAATAATTACAGCACTTGTTATTGATACAACTAAAATCCATGTAGGTAGAATAGGGGTGTTAGAGGAAGCGATTGTTCCACTCATATAGATTTCATAGTTTTCAAATTTTTCTTGTACTGTTTCGTATATTGTTTTTGATATTTTACTATCACTTGAATCATCAACATTAATAGAAAATAATGTGTATTCTCCTTTATTGTAGAAATCACTTTCATCATAATCTACACTTTCTATACCTTTAATATCTTTTAATGTGTTTATAATTACTTCTTTTTCTTTATTGGATAAATTTTTAAACATAATGTTTAATGTACTTGTATTATCTACATCAGAAAAATTACTTTCCATTAGATTCATACCTAGTTTTGTATCAGAATCTGATGGCAAGTATTCAGTTAAATCTTTGTTTACTCCCACTTTAGTAGAAAGAAAAGCAGAGAGACCAGTTAAGATTATAAAAATAAACAAAATTAAATGTCTTTTATCTACTATAAAATTAGTTATTTTCTTCATATGTACTCCATCCTTTAATTAAAATTATAGTTTTATATTGTATTCCAAATTTGGTATTTTTTCAACTATAAATGTTAAGGACTTTACATATTTTTTAATTTACTTTCAAGTAATTTTTCAAATGCTTTTAAGCCATATATTGGATTATAATAATTAGGATATTCATTTAAATGAGCTAGGGCAATTTTTGCGGTTATTATTAAGTCGTTATTTGTGACATTAGTTTTTGGATTTATTAAACCATGTTCTAATTCTACGTTAATTCCAGTTAAAAATTCTTCTTTTGTGTATTTATCAAAAGTAACTCCTAAAACAGAAGCCGCGTATAATGCATCTTTCATTTTAAACATATTTATCACCATTTAATTGTATGACATTAAAAAAAGATTAGTATTCTAATCCTCTTTATATAATATAATTGAAACTATTCCGCATATCATTCCACCTATAGGATAGAGTATCCAACTATATTTCCATAAGTTAAAGACAAAACTCAATATAAAATAAATAATTGTAGTTATTATCATAATAACTGCGCTTATTTTTCCAATTAATATGGCTTCTTTCATTTCTATTTTACGGTTTACTTTATTATAAGTATCTAAATCATATTTACTTTTAAGAATACCAAAGTAGGTTAGTAGGGGAGACGCGATAGTTATAAATATCATAAATAAACTTACTGGCATCAATTCATTTTTATATGTTTTTAATCCATACATTAATACTAAAAGTATTACACCTAATAAAATGAAACTTATTAATGCCGCAATTGCGACTGCGAACTTTTTATCAAATTTTTCTATTTCTTCATTTGTGTAGTTATTTGTTATATTTGAATATTTTTTCTTGAACGCTTCCATTTTTAAACCTTTTATTATAAATATAGGTACAGAGATTAATACAAATAATAAAAGTATTGATACACCAATCATTATATCTTTTTCATTCATGTTTTCGATTGAAGGCGCTGAACTTAAATAAAATAATAGTAGAGTTACACCAACTAACACTAAGAATACTCCGATACTTATGTATTTAGCAAATGAACTCATGAATTTATCATATTCATTTAAATCACTATTATTATTTTTTTCTTCTATTTTACCTTTCATTAATGTATCCATACTACAATTAAATATTTCACAAAGTTTTAATAATTTTTCAGTTTCTGGATAACCGTTTCCACTTTCCCATTTTGAAATTGCTTGTCTAGATACGTCAAGTTTTTCTGCGAGTTCTTCTTGACTTATGTTTGCTTTTTTTCTTAAAGTAATTAAATTATTACTCAAATTCATTTTATACACCTCCCAATGTACAAGTTTAATTATACAGTTGCGGGATAAATTTTACCACTAACTAGAATTTGCAGATGTAAAAAGAGAGCAAATTAAAGTTGCATACTTGTGTTTTAAGGTGTTTAATTAATTTTTTTATATTTTCTTAAATATCCTATTCCTACTAAAGTCCAAGCGAGTGCTAGAAGGGTATTTATTTTTTCTTTTGTGATAATAAAAGTTAAGAAAAAACAAAGACTTAAAATAAAGGATAAAATATATAATTTTTTGTTTTTATAATTCTTTTTCATAATACTCCTATTTATAGTATTTTCAAAATATACAAAAAAATACACATTAAAGTGTATTATTGTTTCATAAGTTTATAAGTTAATTCTGCATTTCTATGTAATGCATCATTTAATTCGCTAGTATAAACTTTTATTACTTCATTAGAAATTTCAGTCATTAATTCTTCGCCTTCTCTAAAACTAGATGTATCTATTATTAAATCTATTTGACTACAACTTATTCCATGCATATTATTTTCTCTTAAGACTACTCCAAAATATAATGAAAATCTGTCTTTATTCAGTGTAGCACAGTGTATATAATCATGATCTAATAAAATTTCAAATATTAATTCATTTATTAGATTGGAATCTATTAATCCATTTATTACAAAGCTTTCTGAAATTCCAATTAAAGCTGTTTCATCGCCATCACAAAAATGTACTACTGTAACATCCCCGTTATCATAACTTACTGGTTTTAATCTTACTTCAATTTTTGGAGCTGGATAATTTGCAACTTTGTCAAATCTATCTTCTACAATAGGATGTCTACTAATTATTACTGATTTTATTCTTTCTATTATTTTTTCTTTAGAGTTTTCTATTATTTCCATTTTTTAAAACCTCCCCTCGGTATTATATCATATAGTTTTATCAATAACTATTAAAGGCACATAAATTTCATCATCTGTATACCCTGCGTGATGGCTTGCTAAAACATCATCTCCATCAGTTATTAAACATTTATTAGAATTTTCTGCGATTGCGATATAATCTCCAATAGCATCATTAAATAATTCATTTGGATTTCCATCTCCAAATAGTTCACTATGTATTATATTCTTTTTATCGTATAAAGTGAAAAAGTTTCCGAATAATTCATTAAATTTGGTTTCAAATACATTTAAGTATTCTTCTTTTATTTTGAATGAAACTGCTCTTTGTTCTATAGAAGTTGTTCTTTCAAGCATGTTTAATATTTCAGGATAATCATTTAAGTAAATGTGGTCTACTTTTGTATGTCCATGATCTGCGACTATAATTACTACACTGTTACTGATTTTACTACATAATTCTTCCACTTTATTATTTCTTAGAAGAATTTTCTCTTTTACAATGTCACTATCAGCACAGAAATCATGCATTGAAAAATCTGGTTCTGTATCATAAGCATAAATATATTTTTTTCCTTCTTTTTTAGTTTCTTTTTCTATAGTAGCAAGCATATCATCTAAATCGCTATAACAATTGTCTCCAAAAGGAAATAATTCTCTAGCATAATGTGATCCTTTTTCATTTATTTCATCAACTATTGTTTTAGTAACTAATTTATTTTTTATTTTTAAAAATTCTTCACAAGTTGTTTCCGCTTGGCCTTTTAAACAGTTCTTAAAAAGTGTTATTGTTTTATCTATAGGCTTAATATATACATTCCATCCTAACCAACCATGTTCTATTGGGTTTAATCCTGTTCTTATAGATGTTGTAGCGGCAGTTGTAGTCGCTGGGAAAACACTCGTTATTTCTTTTATTTTATGTTTTAGAAAAAAACTATCTTTATTTAAAGTTCTATCTAATATTCTAGAACCCATTCCATCAAATAATATCATAATAACATTTTCTGGTTTTTTTTCTTCTAATAATTTATCTATATAGTCCAAAGTTTTATGTTTATATTCTAAACCAAAATATTTTCTTATAGAGCAGGCTAAATTAGTTAGACATTCATTATAATTATTTTTTACTATCATTTTGTTTCTCCTTAATTTATTCTTTAACTTTTACTCCTAACATTCCAACTAAATATTTACATTGAAATGTGTCTACATATATTCCTTTTAAAGAGTATTCATCAAATATTGTTTCATTTATATTACATGATGAAAAATCAATACCACCTAAGTTTGTTTTTATAAATTCTGCGTTTGTTAAATTTACTTTTTCCATTTCTATATTTTTAGTTTTTGTTTCCATAAAAAATGTATCGGAAAAATTGCTTTCATTTATTATTATATTATTTAATGAAGCACTACTAAAATTTGAATATTGTAAAATAGAGCTAGAAAAAGATATGTCTTTAAGTGAAGCGTTTATAAATGAAGAACCTAATATTTTACAACCATTAAATTCAATTCTTGTTATGAGTTTGTTATCGAAGCTTTTATTAGATAAATCACATTTATTAAATATGCAGTCTATTAGTTCAACATTTTTTAATTCTATATTAGTAAAGTCTATATTTTCAAATATGCATCTATCAAATATGGAATTTTCTATTAGAACTTTGTCAGATGTTTTATTAAATCTTTTGTTATAGATTGTTTCATCTTTAATGTTAATAAATATATCATCTTCTAAGTCAGATATTTTAGGTTTATTAATTTTCATTATTATAAATCTTTCTTTTTTGTAAGTTCTATGCTTAAATTTTTTATTTCTTTATAAACTTTGTCTAGTTCTTTATATATTTTTTCTTTTTCTTCTTCACTTACTTTTTCTAAAATAATTTCTACAGATTTTTTATAATCTCTTTTAGTTTCTTTATTTAATTTATTCCAATCAATATTTTTAAAGTATTTAGCAGTTTCTTTATTATATGACAATTTTTCTTGCATCATTAAAACTGCGATAACTGGATAACCTGGGTATGATTGCCAGTAAGTCGCAGAGTCATTAGAATAATAAACATTATCTTTCCATTTTATTAGATATTCTTTTTCTCCATTACTAGACTTTACTATTGCTTCAGTGTTGTTTAAAGTTATTCTTTCATCTTCTATGGCAGTGTAAGCTTCTGGTATTTTTTCTATAGGTGGTAATTTTATCATAATATATCTCCTCTAGATTTATTATACCATAAGTATTTTAATTATTTAAATGGGTTTATTATTCTCATTTTTATTTCTTTATTTAATTATTTTTAGACTTATATTATATATTTTATTTGCTTCTATGTTATTTATATTTAATTTATTTATTAATTCTTCTATTATTTTTTCTTTGTTCTTTTTGTTAAAGAAATTTATATTTTCTAATATGTCACAAATTATTTTACATTTGTTTTCTTCATAATTTAATTCTTGAGAAAGTGTGGTTATTAATTCTTTTTTATTCATTAGATACACCATACATAGTTCCTTTTGAATCTAGTTGTATTTCATAACCATATTCAAATATATATGCTAGGCTGTAGGTAATTAAAATGTATATGAATTCTATTATTTCTAAGCCAATATTTAAACTTATTCCCATTATGAATTCAAATATCCAGCCTGTTATTAGAGGGAATAAAATTATTAATGCTTGGAAAGCAGCGAGCGATTTAATTAATTTTATATTTTCCATAGTAAATGGTGTGTTTCCATTATAAATATTTACAAATAATTTATCTAGTTTATTTAATAAACAGTATATAAATATTAATGTTATTGTGGTAGCAATTATTATTCCTTCTGTTATGAATGTGTGGAATGTGGTTGAGTGATTTACTAAGTAATTTTTTATATCTGATGTGGTATTAATACTATAATATTTATTAACTCCATCATTATCTTTTATTTTAAGTGTTGTTTCATTTATTTCATATTCTATAGTTGTATTAAATATTTCAATTTTATCATTTTTAAAGTCTATGTTTTTTATTATGAAAGGTGTCATTATTAAAAGTAAAGCACATATTCCTATACTAATTAAAGCAACTATTTTCATTATTCTTGAGATAATATAAATTGCTTTACTTAGTCCTTTCATCTTTCTTTGTTTGTCTTCTTTAAATTTAACTAAATTCATTTTTATTTCTTCATCTAATGAATCTATGTCTACAATATTATCGTTTACTAAATCATTTATATTGCAGTGGAATATTTTACAAAGTTCAAGAATGTTGTTCATTTCTGGATATGCTTCTCCTGTTTCCCATTTACTTACACTTTGTCTAGAAACACCTACTTTTTCTGCGAGAGTTTCTTGTGATATGTTTTTATTTTTTCTTAGTTTTTTTAAATTATCTCCAAATTTCATTAGATTTTCTCCTTTCACAATAAGTTTACTTTTTATTATGAATTATTAATACCAACTTTCAGTTGCATTTTTATTTTGAGATAAAAAACATTTTGTTATTTATGAATTCGTATGTTATTTTATTTTCATCTATTAAATAAGAAATATATGATTTTAAAGTGCTACCTATTAGAATATATTGATTAGCATTCATGAGTAAATTATATTCATCAAAAAGATATTTTAATATATCTTCAAAAGTTTTTGGTGTTTTTAGATAATCTAGTATTTTTTCTATTATTTCATTTATTTTATTTTTATTTATTTTAATTAAATCTTTTATGTTATCTCTTAAATCAGTGTGAGATGGGATATAAAGTTTTCCGTTTAGTGTTTCTAAAAAATCTAAAGTATTAAGGTATTCTTTCACATCATAAATAAAGAATATGTGGTATTTATTTATTGTTTCTTCGCTAAAAATAGAATCACCTAAGAAATAAATATTATCGCTTGTTTTAATTCCTATCATGTCAAAAAAATGACCTTTTAAATTTAAGTATTCTAAACCATCAGGTAAATTTCCGTCTATTTCTTCTACTTGTGAAGGATTCGCTAGTAGGAATTTGTTTGTTAGTTCTTTAAAAGGTTTACCTCCATATAGAAAAGATGGTTCCAAAATAGGGTACTCAGTAAAACATTTTTCTATTCCACGCGAATATATTTTACAATTAGTTTTTTCTTGTAAAAGGTGGTTTCCACCTATATGATCTGCGTTAGAGTGGGTAGAAATTATTCCTTTTAATTTCCAATTATTTTCTTCTAATATTTTTAATATTTTTTTACCTGCCTCTTTATCATTTCCTGAGTCTATAATGTATACTTCATCTTCAGTTATTTTATATATACCAATATTAGTTCTATTTTTTATATAGTAAGTTTTTTCTCCTAGTTTTATTAATTCCATAAATACCACTTTCCTTTTTTATAGTATATCATATAAAAAGCTCAGTATTTACTGAACTTAGTTTATTTTTCTTTAATTTTTACAGCTGTTCCATAGGCTTTTATTTCTGCGGCTCCATTCATTACTGAACTTGATCCGTATTTAATGTTAATAACTGCATCAGCGCCTAGGCTTACTGCTTCATCTACCATTCTTTTAGTAGCCATACTTCTTGCTGTGGCGATCATTTCAGTATATCCTGTTATTTCTCCACCTACAATAGTTTTCATGCCTGCCATAAAGTCACGACCTATATTTTTTGATTGTACTATTTGTCCTTTAACAACTCCTAATGCTTCAGTTATTTCATATCCAGGAATATAATCAATATTTACTAGCTTCATCTTCTTCACCTCCGTTTATTTCTTTTATTCTAAGTCTTAAATTATAGATTATTGCAATTAAAGGAAAACTTAATAACATCATTAATATTATATATATTAGCCAAGGTATGTTATCATTTTCTGTAAATTGAAAATAACTTATTACACTGATTAAAAATATAAAAAATGAACTAAATATTAAACTGGATAAAATGGCTCCTCTAATTTTTTTGTTTTTATTTGTTTTTAATTCTCTCATTGTGAATCCTTCCTTATTAAGTGTATTTATTTTTTCAAAATACTTAGTTATATCTATGTTGTCAACAGTGCTTTTTGATTTAGATATTTCAAGACACATATTTTTTACTTTGTTAAAGTTTTTTTCTTCGTTATTTATTTTTCTAATTCTATCTTCCATGCATTCTTCTAAAGTTAGTTTTCCATCACTTAAAAGTTTTAATTCTCTTATTGGTACACCAAGTTCTCTTAAGAATTTAATAACTTTCAGTTTATTTATATCTTGTTCGTCATAAATTCTATAATCATTTTCTTTATTTCGTTTTGGATTTAATAATCCATTTTCTTCATAATATCTTATGCTTTTTTTAGAAAGACCAACTATGTGTTCAACTTCATTTATAAACATACTTCCTCCTTTCTGCTTTAATAATAGACCTTTACCTAAGGTTAGAGTCAAGAAAAACTTTTTATTTTATTATATAAATTATATCTTATGTGAAAAAGTTTGTATATCTTTTTTGGGTATGTGTTATAATGATTAAACTAGAGGGATTTTATGTTAAGAATAAGAGAGTTAAGAGAGGGTAAAGGTTTATTTCAAAAAGATATAGCAAAGTTACTTAAAATTACACAAGCACATTATTCTAGGATTGAAAGTGGGGAATATCAATTATCTTATGAAGGATTAACTTTACTTTCTAAGTTTTATAATACTAGTGTTGATTATATTTTAGGATTAACTAATATTAGTAAATCTTATCCTAGGAATTTACTTGATAAGAAAAAGAAGAAAATTTCTGTTTAGATTTTTTCTTCTTTAATTATTAAACTTTCTCCAGTCATTTTGCCTGGTTTTTTTATTTCATAAATGTCTATTATAGTTGGTATTATATCTTTTAGGGACCCTTCACTTTTTAGTTTATAATCTGTATTGCAAATTATAAATGGAACTTTACTTGTTGTGTGACTAGTCACAGGTTCTCCTTCTTTATTTAACATTTTTTCTGCATTTCCATGGTCTGCGGTTATTATAAGTTCATAGAAGTGTTCTTTAGCACTTTCAAATATTTTACCTAAACAGAAGTCGCATATTTCAATTGCTGTTTTTGTAGCCTCTAAATTTCCTGTGTGGCCAACCATATCAGGATTTGCGAAGTTTATAAGCATAAAGTCATAGTCATTTTCTAATGATTTTAATACAGTTTCAGTTACTTCACCAACACTCATTTCAGGTTTCATATCGTAAGTTGGAACTTGTGGACTAGGTATTAAGATTTTTTCACATTTATTACTATTTAAGTCTTTCATGCCGTCAAAGAAATATGTTACATGCGCGTATTTTTCTGTTTCGGCAATTCTTGCTTGAGTAAAATCTAAACCATCAATATATTCTCCAAAAGTTTCTACAGGTTTTTCAGTATCAAATGCATATTCTACATCTTCATGTATGTTAAATAATGATACTAATTTTAGATTTTCAAATTGTTTAGTTTTGAACATTTTAAAGTTTTTATTAGTAAATGTTTCTATTAGTTCTTTCATTCTTTCAGGTCTAAAATTTATGAAAAGAACTGCATCTCCATCTTTTATTTCTTTTCCTTTTGTTATTATACTAGGATTTATAAATTCATCCGTTATATCTCTTTTATAGTGTTCTTTGAAACAAGTTTCATATCTTGGAAATTCATTTCCAACTCCATATACCATAGCGTCATAAACTTTTTTTATTCTTTCCCAACGGTTGTCTCTGTCCATTGCATAATATCTTCCACTTATGGTTGCTAGTTCTCCTAGGTTTAATTTTTTGGCTCTTTCCATGAAATCTATAACAAAGTTGGCACCACTTGTAGGAGAAGTGTCTCTTCCATCAGTTATAAAATGAAAACATACTCTTTTGACTTTTTTTAGTTTCGCCATAGCGAGTGCTGCATAAAAGTGATTTGCACTTGAGTGAACTCCTCCATTAGATAATAGTCCGACTAAATGAAGTGTGCTTCCTTTTTCTTTTACGTATTCTATCATTTTGTCTAAAACATCATTGTCAAAGAATTCTTTTGTTTTTATTTTTTCATTTATATATGTAAGAGGTTGAGGGTTAACTCTTCCACTTCCTATAGTCATATGTCCAACTTCACTATTTCCCATTTGTCCTTTTGGCAAGCCTACTTCTGTTCCGCTTGCTTCAAGTAGAGTATGAGGAAAAAACGACATTAGTTTGTCGATTACTGGAGTATTTGCTTCTTTTACAGCATTTCCATATTCATTGTTACTTATTCCAAAACCGTCCAAAATGAGTAATATTACTTTTTTCATTTTTGTTTCACCTAGGTATATTCTAGCATATTTATTTTTTATTTAAAAGAGTTAGCTTACTTTAAGCATCTCAAGTCTTAATTTATCAGCGATTGTTACTATAAATTCTGAGTTAGTTGGTTTAGCTTTATCTATATCTACACTGTGTCCGAATATTTCTTCCATCAAACTCCAGTCACCTCTGTTCCAACTAACTTCAATAGCGTGCCTAATTGCTCTTTCAACTCTTGTTACACTAGTATCGTATTTTGATCCTATGCTAGGATATAGTTCTTTTGTGATTCCGCCTATAAGTGAAGGATTATCATAAACTAAATTAATCGCATCTCTTATATATGTGTAACCTTTTATGTGAGATGGTATTCCTAATTCATGAAGTATTTTAGTTATTAATATTTGAACATTGTTATCATGCAAATTTAATATTTTATTTTCTTTTAGTTTTGAAGTTGTTATATCTATTATTCTTTTTTCTAGTTCTTTTAAGTCAAAAGGTTTTAATACAAAATATTTAACTCCAAATTCACTTATATTTCTTATAGTTTCTTGTTCATTATAACTTGTAACGACTATTACATTTAATCTCATTTTTGTTTCTCTAATTTTTTCTAAAACATAAAGTCCATCTTTACGAGGCATGATTAAATCTAATAAAACTACATCAATATCGTTATGTTTCTCTTCAATTTTTGTCCATGCTTCTTCTCCATCATAAGCGGTTTCAACTACTTCAATTTGTGCATTATTACTAAAGTATTCATTTAACATTTCTACCATAGCTTTGTTATCATCAACTATCATAATCTTTTTCTTCATATTATTATTCTCCTTATTCTTACAAAAATATTATAATATAGACATTATATTTAATCACTGTGTTAAAATGTTCTACTTTTGTCTATAATTGTCGATTTTTGTCGTTAAATGTCGAATAGGTTTTATTTTTTGTTATTTTCAGTTATTTTTTGGAAATTTTTTATGGTAAGATTTATGATTCTATTTATATTTAGTTTTATTTTTCCATTTAGTAAAAAAATAATTTTACTTTTTCAGTTTAAAATAAAGATTTTTTGGAAATATACCTATATTACTTATTGATGTAGCGTCAGTTGCAGTTATCAATTACATAATTAATTATAAATTTTATTTTCTAAATATTTATTATTGCTTTCAGATAATATCTTCATTTGAGAGATAGCAATTTTATTTAATCTTTCAAGTCTATTTGCTTGAGAAAATCCATAGCTTATAAACACTGCATTTAAATTTTCTAGATTTGCTAAACATATAAGTTCGTCTATAGAAGCATAATCTCTTATATTTCCTTTTTTATCTAAGTTTCTCTCTTTCCATTTTTTTGAAGTCATACCAAATAAAGCCATATTTAGGACATCTGCTTCTTCTGCATAAATATAATTTATTTCTTCTTTTGTTAATTCTTTAGGTATTAAATTTTCTTTAATAGCATTAGTATGAATTCTATAATTAATTTTAGATAATTCTCTTTTAGCATTCCATCCTAATTGTTTTTGTTCCTCTTGTTTTAATCTTTCAAACTCTTTAATTAATAATAATTTAAATTTTGGGCTAATCCACATTCCAAATTCAAATGCTATGTCTTTATGTGCATAAGTTCCACCATATCTTCCAGCTTTTGACATAATACCTAGAGCATTTGTTTTTTTTACCCATTCTTTAACACTAATTTTATAACTATTAAGACCTGCTTGACTTTTAATTATGGCGAATTCGCCATAATTAAAATTAGGGTTATGAAGTTCTTCCCAAATACCCAGAAACTCAATAGTATTTCTATTTCTTAACCAATCAGATATAAAGAAATCCCCATCTTTTGTTTTAAGCATATCAGTAATAGAAATGTAGTCCTCATTATTTATCCTTGTATAATTAATTATTTGATTGTCAACTTTTAATTCTATCATTTCATCACTACCTCTCGTATAATCTTTTATGTACTGATATAGAAACTCCAATATCGTAGTGAGTTACCATATTGTTATAAAAATCATGACATCTAGTTATTTATTACCTCTTAAGGTTTCTATTTCTATGTCTTTTAAATTATTCACAAATGTATCCTTTCTACACAATAAGATTATATTTGCTTTTATTTTACTAAATATCTAAAAAATATCAACTATTTATTTATAATTGATATTATTTCTTTAACTATATTTATGTCTGTACTTGTTTTTCCTAGTATAACTCCGTCTGTTAGTTTTAATATGTCGTCAATATTCTCTTTATTTACTGAACCACCATAAAGGAAAGGTACTTCTAAATCAAACTCTTTATTCATATAAGATTTTACAAGATTTCTTATATATTCTATTTCATATAAATCTACATAGTCGCCTTCAATTTTGCTTGATGGTTCAAAAGCAATTATAAGATTTTTTAATGATGAATGTTCAATTCCTTTAAAGAAAAATTTTAATTCTTTTTTTAACATTTTTATGTTTTCATCATGTCCTAAGCATAGAATTGTTTTAAATCCTGAGTTTAGACTTCTGAATAATTTATCTTTTATTTGTGCATAAGTATCTAATTTAAGTGTTAATCTTTCTGGATGACCTAGAAGAGTATGATTAATATCTAGGCTTTTTAAAGTTTCCAAACTTATTTCTCCTGTGTATGAACCAAAGTTATAACTATAAAAGTTTTGACTTCCTATTTTTATTTTAGTATTTTTAAAAAGAGATAAATAGGCAATATTAGGAAATAGAACTAAATCAATATTACTAATTGGTAATTTATTTAATTTATCTTTATATTTTGTTATTTCTTCATAACTCATATAACTTTTATGATTGAGTATTAGTGTCTTCATTTAATCCTCCATTATTTCTAGTGCAGGTAAACTTTTACCTTCAAGATATTCTAAAGATGCTCCTCCACCTGTTGATAGATAGTATGGTTTAAAATTATAAAATTTTGAAGCACTTCCTGTGTCTCCTCCACATACTATAACTTTTGCATCTATTTCACTTAGATAATTAAATAATTCTTCTGTTCCTTTTGAATATTTGCTTTCTTCCCACATTCCCATTGTACCGTTCATAAGAATTAATTCAGTTTTATTTAGTGCATTTTTAAAGCGTGATAGAGTAGCAGGACCTATATCAAAAATAGTTTCATCTTTAGTTATATTTTCTATTAATTTTGTTCCGTTTTCTGTGATAGCATCAATAGGTAAAATTATTTTTCCAGTGTTTATTAATTCTTTTACTTCATCTATTTTTTCATTTTCTACATAAGTTTTTCCTATTTCATAGCCTAAAGATTTTAGAAATGTTCCACACATAGCGCCACCTATAAGTATTTTTTCTGTTCTATTTATTAAGTTTTTAATGACACCTATTTTATCACTTACTTTAGCACCACCTAGTATTATAGTTTTCTTTTTATCTTTTATATTATCTAATTCTTTTATTTCTTTTTCTATTAAGAATCCAATAGCGTGTGGCAAATACTCGCTTATTCCATATGTTGAAGCATGTGCGCGGTGAGCACTACCGAATGCATCTAGTATGAAAACGTCTCCTAAAGATGCCCAGTATTTTGATAATTCTACGTCTTTATTACTTTCTAATTTTTCTGGATAATCCATATGCCTTGTATTTTCTAATAAAAGAATATCTTGTTCTTGTAGATTATTTATTTTATCTTCTAGATCTTTTCCTTTTAATTCATGAGAAAAGAAAATGCTTTTATTTAGTAATTTTTCTAATTCTTCTTTTACTGGTAAAAGTGTGTTTTTATTTTTATCTTCTTCTGTTTTTACTTTACCTAAATGAGTCATTAAAATTATTTTTGCATTTTCATTTATACAGTAGTTAATTGTTTCTAGACTACTTACTATTCTATTATTATCTATAACTTTTCCATCTTTAATTGGAACGTTATAATCGACTCTTATTATAACTTTTTTTCTTTTTATATCTAAATTTTTTATTGTTTTCATATTTATCCACCTTATAATTATTATATCAAGATATTTATTTTTAAATAGAAAAAAGATAAGTTTTAACACTTATCTTTACATTTTATTTCCAGCTTTCTAAAGTTCTTATCATTTGTGCTGTGTAACCCCATTCATTATCATACCAAGCTGATACTTTTATTAAAGTTTTTCCATCTTCTTTTATTACTTTAGTTAGAAGAGAATCTACTATAGCACCGTTTGTAGTTCCAATAATATCACTACTTACTAGAGGAACATTTACTATTTTTATTTTATCACTTTGATTATCTTTAAATAATTTGTTTACTTTATCAACAGTTGTTTCTTTTTCTACAAGTACAGTTAAATCAATAAGTGAACCATCTCCTACAGGTACTCTGTATGCTAGACCATCTAATTTTCCTTTTAATTCTGGGATAACTTTTCCTATTTGTGAAGCGGCTCCTGTGGATGTAGGAATTATATTTAATGAAGCGGCTCTTCCACGTCTACTTTCTATTCCTTTTTTATGAGGTATGTCTAAAGTTTCTTGGTCATTTGTGATAGCGTGTACTGTAGTCATAAATCCACTTATTACATTGTAATTTTTATGTAAAAGGTTTAATACTGGGGCTAGACAGTTTGTAGTACATGAAGCGGCGCTGATTATTTTGTCTTTACTTGTTAAGATATTTTCGTTAACTCCAAATACTACAGTTTTAGCATCGTCTTTTGCTGGAGCACTTATTATTACTCTTTTGGCACCGGCTTTTATATGAGCTTCACATTTTTCTTTTGATGTGAATACTCCTGTACATTCTAAAACCACATCAACTTCTAATTCTTTCCATGGTAGTTTACTAGGGTCACTTTCTTGTAAAACTGTTATTTCTTTTCCATTTACTTCTATTTTATCGTCTTCATATCCAACTTTTTTATCTAGTGTTCTATGGACTGAATCATATTTATAAAGATAGGCTAGGGTAAGCGAGTCTGTTAAATCATTTATTGCGACTACTTCAATGTCATCTTTCTCACTTATTTGTCTTAGTGCGCATCTTCCTATTCTTCCAAAACCGTTAATTGCTACTTTTATCATTTAATTTCCTCCTTTATTCAAAATATCCATTTCCAACAAATTCTCTTAATAATGCAGTATTTGGTAAAGTGCTTTCTGGTATATCAAAGAAATATTTTAAGAAGTTTATTATTCTTAATGCTTCCTTATAATATTCACTGTGAATACTTACTGAATGTAAGATTGGTACAGCATAAGTTTTTAATATTCCAAGTTCATAAATAAGTGCTGTGTTAAGAACTTTGTCCGCTTCTTTTTGGTACGGGAATATATATTTTTCTTCAGCTATTCTAACTGTTTGCCAGTTTTTTAGGGTTGCCTCTGCATTATAACCTCTGGTTCTATAGTCTCTTACTAATCTTCTAATAAGTCTTAAATCTACTGTTGATATGTGATTATGTCTATCTAATCTTAAAGGCGTGAATGGACTTATATAAATTTTATATTTGTTTTTTCTAGGTATTGATGACGTTAATTCTTCATTTAAAGTATGCAGTCCTTCTATAATTATTAAATCTCTTTTTTGTAATGAAACTGGTTCTTTTTTAAATTCTTTTTCTCCAGTTATAAAATTATATGTAGGTAATGATACTTTTTCTCCATTTAATAGTTTAGTTAAATGATCATTAAAAAGCTCAATATCTATTGCTTCTAGTATGTCATATTCATATTCTCCTTTTTCATTTTTA